>JAKDUN010000167.1 GCA_030457675.1 Brachybacterium sp.
TGTGGGGGGCCGCGGCCGGGTTTTGGTTTATGTCGCCCGCAGCGGGCGCCTCGTGCTGGCCGTGTAATGGGCCAACCCGTTTTACTGGGTGTGGCCGCTTCGTCGTGCGCGCCGCAGGAGCCACGGCCGCGCTGGCGATCACTTCTTGGTGGTCGCGCCTTTCGCAGTCGTCGTGCTCTTCGCGGGAGCCTTCTTCTTCGCGGGGGCGCGCTTGGCGGGGGCCTTCTTCGTGGCCGGGCCCTTGGCGCGCTTCTCCGAGAGCTTCTCGATCGCGATGGTCTCGGTGATCTCCTCGACCTTCTCGGTCGCGCGCAGCGAGACGTTGGTGGTGCCGTCGGTGATGTACGGACCGAAGCGGCCGTCCTTGATCACGATCGGCTTCTCGCTGGTCGGATCGACCCCGAGCTCCTTCAGCGGTGGCTTGGCGGCGGCCCGACCGCGGGTCTTGGGCTGGGCGTAGATCTTCTCGGCCTCCTCCATGGTGATCGAGAAGATCTGGTCCTCGGTCTCCAGGGAGCGGGAGTCGGTGCCCTTCTTCATGTACGGGCCGTAGCGACCGTTCTGGGCGGTGATCTCGGTGCCGTCCTCGGTCGTGCCGACCACGCGCGGCAGGCTCAGCAGCTTCAGCGCGTCCTCGAGGTTCACGGTCGAGAGGTCCATCGACGTCAGCAGCGAGCCCGTGCGGGGCTTGGGTTGCTTCGACTTGGGGACCTTCTTGCCGTCGGTCTCCTCGGGGGCGGGAAGCACCTCGGTGACATAGGGGCCGTAGCGGCCGTCCTTGGCGATGATCTCGTGCCCGGTCTCGGGGTCGGTGCCCAGCACTCGGCCATCGTCCTTGGCGCGCTCGAGCATCTCCTTGGCCTTCTCGACGGTGAGCTCATCGGGCGCGACCTCGTCGGAGACGTTCGCGCGGCGAGGATCGGCGCCCTCGACCGGGGTGCCGTCCTCGTTCCGGGCGACCAGCTCGACGTAGGCGCCGTAGCGGCCCACTCGCAGCGTGATGCCCTCACCGATCTCGATCGAGTTGATCGCCCGGGCGTCGATCTCGCCGAGGTCGTCGACCATGGGCTTCAGGCCGATGGGGCCGTCGGTGCCGTCGGAGAGATAGAAGTTCTTCAGGTACTCCGCACGCGAGAGATCGCCCTGGGCCATGCGGTCCAGCTGCTGCTCCATCTGCGCCGTGAAGTCGTAGTCGATGAACGGCCCGAAGTGCTCCTCGAGCAGGCGCACCACCGCGAAGGCGGTCCAGCTGGGCACCAGCGCGGTGCCGCGACGCAGCACGTAGCCGCGGTCCTGCACGGTCGCGACGGTCGAGGCGTAGGTGGAGGGGCGGCCGATGCCGCGATCCTCCAGGGCCCGCACCAGCGAGGCTTCGGTGAAGCGCGGGGGCGGGGTGGTGGTGTGGCCGTCGGGCGTGAGCTCGCGGGTCTCGAGCGTCTGGCCCTCCTCCATCTGCGGCAGGCGCTTGTCGGAGCCCTTGTCGGAGTCGTCGTCCTTGTACCGGGAGGCGTCGCGACCCTCCTCGTACGCGGCGAGGAAGCCGCGGAAGGTGATCACGGTGCCGGCGGCGCGGAAGGTCGCGGCGCGACCGGAGGCCTCCAGCAGCAGCTCGACGGTGGAGGTGGTGCCCTTGGCATCGGCCATCTGGGAGGCGATGGTGCGCTTCCAGATCAGCTCGTAGAGACGGAACTCGTCGCCCGCGAGCTGGCCGGCCACCTCGGCGGGGGTGCGGAAGTGGTCGCCCGCGGGGCGGATCGCCTCGTGCGCCTCCTGCGCGGCCTGGGACTTGTTCTGGTAGTAGCGCGGTTTGTCCGGCACGTACTGGTGGCCGTACAGCTCGGCGGCCTGGGCGCGGGAGGCCCGGATCGCCTCACCGGAGAGAGTGACCGAATCGGTGCGCATGTAGGTGATGTAGCCGTTCTCGTACAGCGACTGCGCGACCCGCATCGCCTGGCGGGCGCCGAGGCGCAGCTTGCGCGAGGCCTCCTGCTGCAGGGAGGAGGTGGTGAACGGCGCCGCCGGCCGACGGGTGTACGGCTTGGACTCGAGCGAGGTCACCGTCGCCGGGGCATCGCCCAGCACCTGCACCAGGGTCTGCGTGGACTCCTCGGTGAGGATGGTGGCGCTGCTCGAGCGCGGCTTCAGGGTGCCGTCGTCGGCGAAGTCGGAGCCGCTCGCGACCCGGGCACCGTCCACGGTCGCGATCTTCGCGGTGAACTGTGTGGAGTCGGACCCGCCCTGGCCGGCGAAGGTGCCGGTGATGTCCCAGTAGTCGGCGGCGACGAACGCCATGCGCTCGCGCTCGCGCTCGACCACCAGACGGGTGGCGACGGACTGCACACGGCCGGCCGACAGTGACGGCTTGATCTTGCGCCACAGCACCGGCGAGAGCTCGAAGCCCACCAGGCGATCCAGGATGCGGCGGGTCTCCTGCGCATCGACCAGGCTCGCGTCGATGTCGCGGGTGTTCTCCAGCGCCGCGCGGATCGCGTCCTGGGTGATCTCGTGGAAGACCATGCGCTTGACCGGCAGGGACTTCTTGGGCTTGAGGGTCTCCAGCAGATGCCAGGCGATGGCCTCACCCTCGCGGTCCTCATCGGTGGCGAGGTAGAGGGTGTCGGCGTCCTTGAGGGCCTTCTTCAGCTCCGCGACGGTCTTCTTCTTGTCGGGGCTGACGATGTAGTAGGGGTCGAAACCGTTCTCGACGTCCACGCCGAAGCGGCCGTAGGGGCCCTTCTTCATCTCGGCAGGCAGGTCACGAGGCACCGGGATGTCACGGATGTGGCCCACCGACGCCTTGACGTCGTACTCGTCTCCGAGATACCGGCCGATGGTCCGCGCCTTCGCCGGGGACTCGACGATCACCAGATGTCGTCCGCCAGTCACGTGTGTGTGTCCTTCCTCGCCGCGTCGTCTCGCGGCCCGTCTTCAGTGGCCGAATGCCGTAGTCCGGGATGAACCGGACGCTGCAGGGCGTTCGGCGAGTGTTCACGGTACACGGTCCCCCGGATGTGACCGGTGTGATGTCGGCACCCGCAGCAGGAGCGTCAGCGCCAGCCATGCGGCGGTGACGCCGCCGATCAGGGCGGCGGTGATGAGGAAGGCGGGCTGCTGCTGGGCGGCGTCGTGGAGGTCCAGCGGGCGCGGCAGGGTCAGCAGCCCGTACCCGCTCCAGGCGAGCCCGGCCAGGCCGACGAGGCCGAGCAGCACGGCCACCACCCGCTCGGAGGGGCGATGCCGGGGGGTCGAATGCGCCGCGGTCGTCCCGCTGCCCCGCCGTCGACGTCCGCGGCCGGGCCGGGAGGCGGTCCGGGCGCGACGACGTCGGGTGTCCAGCCCGTCCAGGGCAAGGATCAGGAAGGTCCAGGCGGCGACGACGGTGAGCGCGCCGATCACGTCGCTGGGACGATGCCAGCCGACCACCAGCGTGCCGACGCCGGCGGCGGTGGTCCACGCCACGCCGAGCGGCGCGAGCACCACCCGGGCCCGGCCCCCGGCCAGCACCAGTGCGATCATCGCGGTCGCGGCGAGAGTGGTGTGCCCGGAGGGGAAGGAGTTGGGAGTGATCTCGATCCCCGGCCCCAGCACCTCCCGGGTGACCAGCACGCGCTTGATCACCTGGGTGGTGAGGTTCGCGCCGAGCACCAGCGTCCCGATCGGCAGCAGCAGTCCCGGGCGGCGACGCAGCAGAACCAGCAGCACGGCGGCCGCGAGCAGCGCTCCGATCACGGGGGTGCTGACGGTGCCCACCGCGATCTCGGCATAGTGGGAGAGCCGTCCCTGGTGCTCCTTGGCGCCGGAGGAGACCAGCTGGTCCACGCGCTGCCCGCTCGCGGTGCCGACGGCCGTGCGGGCCAGGACCACGATCGCGAGCACGCTCACCGCCGCGGCGAGCAGGGACAGCAACGGGCGGCCGAACCCGCCGGTGCGCGTGGCGGAATCGGTGTTCACAGCGTCACCATCCCGGTGCGGATCAGCTCACGGACCGCCGGCAGCACCCGCTCGAGGGTCTCGTCCTCGTCCGTATCGGTCAGCGCGCAGACGGCGGCCACCACCTGGCCGAGGGTGAGGGTGCCGTCCAGCGCGCCGACGGTGGCCGCCAGCTGCTGGTCGGCGTGCACGCACCGCGCGAATCCTGCGCCCTGGACCAGCTCGATCAGCATCGGATCCCACTGGCCCGGGGTGAGATGGCGGCGCTCGACCACATCCTCGGCCCGCACCGGACGGGACGCGGCCACAGCGGCATCGTCCAGCGTCGCGAGCGTCCCCATCGCGCGCAGCGAGTCGGCGAGATGGACGGACAGCGTCCCGGTGCCGGTGGAGAGGACCTGCTCGGTGCGCAGCTGACCGGGCGTCCAGCGTCCGGAACCGGGCCTGTCGGGTGCGGCCTCGGGCCGGCGCAGCAGCACGTAGCCGAAACCGATCTGCTGAACGCCGCGACGCTCGAAGTCCTCGAGCCAGGCCCCCACCAGGGGAGCCCAGTCCGGGTCGCGATCGGTGATCCCGCCGTCGCGCACCCAGGTCTCCGCGTACTGCGCCGGGTCCTCCTGCTCGCGCTGCAGCACCCAGGCATCCACTCCGTCGGCCGCGGCATCCCGCAGCCAGGCGCGGGGATGGGCGTCCCACTCGGCGGGATCGGTGATCTCCCAGTTCCCGAGCATCACCGCGCTGCCCCCGGCGGTCAGGTGGGCGGGCAGGGCGCGGACCAGCTCAGCCAGCAGGGTGTCACCGGCCCGGCCCCCATCGCGGTAGGTCCAGGTGGTCGCCTCGTCGGCTTCGCGGGGCGTGATGACGAACGGCGGGTTGGAGACGATCAGGTCGAAGCTCTCCTCGGCCACCGGATCGAGCAGCGAGCCCTGCCGCAGCTCGATCTCGATGCCGTTCAGCGCCGCGTTGAAGGCGGCGACGGACAGCGCCCGCTCGGAGAGGTCGGTGGCGATGACGTGCTCGGCGTGGCGGGAGGCGTGCAGCGCCTGGATCCCGCCGCCGCAGCCCAGGTCCAGCACCCGGCCGACGGGGGCGCGCGGGGTGATCCGGGCCAGGGTGAGGGAGGCGCCGCCCACCCCGAGCACGTGTTCGGGACCCAGTGGCCCGCCGGTCGCGAGCTCCGAGAGGTCGGAGGCGATCCACCAGTCGATCTGCCCGATGTCGTCGCTGGCCGAGTACGGGGCGAGGTCGAGCAGGGCGCGCACCGGGGCGTCGGGCTCCGAGGAGGCGGAGGGATCCACCAGCCCCAGCCGCATCGCGCCGTCCACGCCGAGCGCGGGCAGCACGGTCTCGACCCGGGAGCGCGGCACTTCCGCACCGAGGGTGAACAGGCGCAGCAGCACCGCGGCAGGCTCCTCCCGTGCCTCCAGCACCCGCAGTGCGGGGACCGGGTTCTCCCGCCGCAGCGCGGCGGCGGCGACGGGCCCGAGCAGGTGCTCGATCGTCGCGGACAGGTAGGAGGCCGCCGTGAGGTCCGCGCGCAGGGCGGCGATCTCCTCGGGCAGGACCTGCGGGGGCCCGTACGGGGGGTCGGTGGACATGGCTACGATTGTGCATCAGCCACCTGGACCGATGCCGGAGACCGGGTGGAGGAGTTGTACAGGCCCTGTGGGCACCTTCGGCGGGCACGAGAGGCGGGAGCGGATGCGGGAAGGCCGAGCACCAGAGCTCCTCGCCGATCTGGCCGCGCCATTGACCCGTCGCACCTGCCTGACCCATGTGGAGCAGCGCCCCGCCCGTGCCGGTCGCCGCGGCAGCTTCCCGGACTGGACGGATCCGCGGCTGGTGACGCATCTCGCGCAGCGCGGCATCACCGCGCCCTGGATCCATCAGGAGCAGGCGGCGCAGCTCGCCCATGGGGGAGAGGACGTGGTGCTCGCCACCGCCACTGCCTCGGGGAAGTCGCTGGCCTATCTGCTGCCGATGCTCACCGCGATCGGTGCCCGCGAGCATGACCCCGAGGCGCGGCGGGCGACCGCGCTGTATCTCTCGCCGACGAAGGCGCTCGCCGCGGATCAGCTGACGAACATCACCGCCATGGCCGACGGCGCCGGGATCCGGGATGCCCGCATCGCGGTCTACGACGGGGACACCCCCACCGAGCAGCGCCGCTGGGTGCGCCGCCACGGCACCGTGGTGCTCACCAATCCCGACATGCTCCACTTCGGGATCCTGCCCGGCCACGAGCAGTGGGCCCATTTCTTCCGCGCCCTGCGCTATGTGGTGATCGACGAGTGCCACAGCTACCGGGGCGTGTTCGGCAGCCATGTCTCGATGGTGCTGCGGCGGCTGCGGCGGATCGCGGCGCACTACCGCGCCGAGCCCACCTTCATCCTCGCCTCGGCGACCACCGCGAACCCGGAGCTCTCGGCCTCGCGGCTGATCGGGCGGGACGTCGAGGCGGTCACCGAGGACGGCTCCCCGCGGTCCGGGCTGACCATCGGGCTGTGGGAGCCGGGCACCCGCACCCGGGTGGACGGCCGCGGGGATCCGGCCCGCTGGGATGACGGCAGCGGCGACGGCAGCGGGACCGGCGGCAGTGGGACCG
>JAKDUN010000168.1 GCA_030457675.1 Brachybacterium sp.
CTGCCCGCGCGCAGGCACCGCCACTCGCACGCGCACAGCCACGGCCACGGCCACGACCATCCCCACGACCACGAACTGCCCGCCCACGCCCAGGGCGGCCCGCACGAGCACCGCGGCAGGCGGGTCCCCGCCGGCGTCGCGCCCGGCATCGGCGAGCTCGCGACCCCCACCGGCGTCGCCCTGCTGCGCGGCCTCGCGGCGACGTCCGGCCCGCAGCCGATGATGACCACCGAGGCGCTCGGTGTGGGCGCCGGCACCAAGGACACCCCGGGCCGCCCGAACGTGGTCCGTGTCCTCGTCGGCCGCCCCGCCGACGACTCCGCCGTTCCCGTGGCCGACGCGCACGGGACCCCCACCGCCGCCCTCCAGCTCGAGGCGAACGTGGACGACCTCGATCCGCGGCTGTGGCCGCGCGTGGTCGAGGAGCTGCTCGAGGCCGGGGCGCTGGACGCCTGGCTGGTGCCGATCTCGATGAAGCACGGCCGCCCCGCCGTGACCGTCCACGCCCTCGTCCGTGAGGGGTCCGAGGAGGCGACGGCCGCCCTGCTCATGGACCGCACCGGCACCCTGGGCGTGCGCAGCCACCGCGTGGACCGGGTCATCCGCACCCGCGAGTTCACCGAGGTCGAGGTGCGCGGTCACCGCATGGCCGTGAAGATCGCCCGCGATGCCGACGGCGCCGTGGTGCGCCGCGAGCCCGAGTTCCGCGACGTCGCCGCCGCGGCCCGCGCGCTGGACCTCAGCGAGCGAGCGATGCTCGACCTCGCCAAGGAGGCCGCCACGGGGCTCGCGGGCAGCTGAGCTGCCACCACAGCGCTGGCCACCCCTCGGCTTCTCCGGTTCCACAGCGCCCTCGCACGCTTCCGGGCGATACTGGGTGGGCACCGACGCCGCTTCCGAGGAGGAGCCCATGCCTGCCCTGCCCGATGCGATCACCCAGGCCATGAACCAGGCCCGCACCGCCGAGAACGGCCGTCACGCGGATCTCCTGGTCAACGACGGCCCGCTGCGCCAGACCGTCATCGCCCTCCGCCGGGGCGTGCGCCTGCCCGAGCACAACTCTCCGCCTGCCGCATCGATCCAGGTGGTGCGCGGCAGCCTGCGTGTGACCGGGCAGGAGGAGGCGGAGCTGCGGGCCGGGGACCTCGAGGCCCTCACCCATTTCCGCCACGCGGTCGAGGCGCTCGAGGACTGCGCCTTCGTGCTCACCACCGTCACCTCCCAGCCCAGCAGCGGCAGCCACGCCACCCGCACCGGGGAGATGCCCGTGATGGAGGACGAGGACCGCGCCTGACGGCGCTCGGCGCGGCCCCCGCCCGCTCAGCCCACCTCGCCGCCACCCTGGCTCGCCAGCCGCAGCCAGGTGTCCACGACGGTGTCCGGGTTCAGGGACATCGAAGCGATGCCCTGGTCCAGCAGCCACTGGGCCAGGTCGGGATGGTCCGAGGGGCCCTGCCCGCAGATGCCCACGTACTTCCCGGCCGCGCGGCAGGCCTCGATCGCGCGGGAGAGCATGAACTTCACCGCCGGGTCCCGCTCGTCGAAGGCGTCGGCGACCAGGGCCGAGTCCCGGTCCAGGCCGAGCGTCAGCTGCGTCATGTCGTTCGAGCCGATCGAGAAGCCGTCGAAGTGCTCGAGGAACAGCTCCGGGGTAGCGGCGTTCGAGGGGATCTCGCACATCATGATCACCTGCAGACCGTTCTCGCCCCGCACCAGGCCGTGGGAGGCCATCAGCTCGATCACGCCCTTCCCCTCGGCGGGGGTGCGCACGAAGGGGATCATGACCTTCACGTTGACGAGGCCCATCTCCTCGCGCACGAAGCGCAGCGCCTCGCACTCCATCGCGAAGCAGTCCGCGAAGTCCTCCGAGAGATAGCGGCCCGCGCCGCGGTACCCGATCATCGGGTTCTCCTCCTCGGGCTCGAACACGGTGCCGGCCAGCAGGTTCGCGTACTCGTTGGACTTGAAGTCGCTCATCCGCACGATCACCGGCTCCGGGGCGAAGGCCGCGGCGATGGTCGCGACCCCCTCGGCGACGCGCTGGACGAAGAACTCCCGCGGGGAGGCGTAGGCGGCGATCCTCTCCCGCACCTTCTCGGCCGTCCCTGCGTCCAGGCGCTCCGGCTCGAGCAGGGCGCGGGGGTGGATGCCGATCTGTCGGTTGACGATGAACTCGAGCCGGGCCAGGCCCACCCCGGCGTGCGGGAGGCGGGAGAAGCCGAAGGCCTGCTCGGGGTTGCCCACGTTCATCATGATCTTCGTGCGCAGCGGCGGCATCGAGTCGACCTCGGAGGTGGAGACGGTGAAGTCCAGCAGCCCCTCGTACACGAAGCCGGTATCGCCCTCGGCGGCGCAGACGGTCACCTCCTCCCCATCGTTCAGCACCTCGGTGGCGTCCCCGGTGCCGACCACGGCCGGGATCCCCAGCTCGCGGGCGATGATCGCGGCGTGGCAGGTGCGGCCGCCCCGGTTGGTGACGATCGCGCTCGCGCGCTTCATGATCGGCTCCCAGTCGGGGTCGGTCATGTCGGCGACCAGCACCTCCCCGGGCTGGAACTCGTGCATCCGGTCGATGGTGTCCAGCACCCGCACGGTGCCGGCACCGATCCGGGCGCCGATCGCGCGGCCCTCGGCGCGGACCGGTCCCCGCGAGCCCAGGATGTACTTCTCCACCGTGTTCCCGGCGCGGGACTGCACCGTCTCGGGGCGGGCCTGGAGGATGTACAGCCCGCCGTCGGCGCCGTCGAGGCCCCATTCGATGTCCATCGGCCGCCCATAGTGGTCCTCGATGATCAGTGCCTGCCGGGCGAGGTCCTCGACCTGCTCATCGGTGAGCGACAGCCGCGCCTGCTCGACGGGGTCGACGGGAACGAACTCGGTGGTGCGGCCGACGGCGGTGTCCTGGGTGTAGACCATCTTGGTGGCCTTCTCGCCGACGGCGCGCTTGAGGATCGCGGGGCGGTCCTCGCGCAGACCGGGCTTGTAGACGTAGAACTCGTCGGGGTTGACCGCTCCCTGGACCACGCCCTCGCCGAGCCCGTAGGCGGAGGTGATGAACACCGCCTGGTCGAAGCCGGATTCGGTGTCCATGGTGAACATGACCCCGCTGGAGCCCAGATCGGAGCGGACCATCTTCTGCACTCCGGCCGACAGCGCCACGGCCGCGTGCTCGAAGTCGTGGTGGACGCGGTAGGCGATCGCCCGGTCGTTGTACAGGGAGGCGAAGACCTCGCGGATCGCGGTGAGCACCGCGTCGATGCCGCGCACGTTGAGGAAGGTCTCCTGCTGGCCGGCGAAGGAGGCGTCGGGGAGGTCCTCGGCGGTGGCGGAGGAGCGCACCGCGAACGAGGCCTCCTCGCCGCTGCCGGCGGCGAGCCTCTCGTAGGCGGCGGCGATGTCCGCCTCGAGCGCGGCCGGGAACGGCTGGGCGATCACCAGCTCCCGGATCTCCTGGCCGGCCTCGGCGAGCGCGATGGTGTCCTCGGTGTCCAGGCCCTGGAGCCGCTCGTCGATCCGCTGCGCGAGCCCGGTCGCACCGAGGAACTCGCGATAGGCGTCAGCCGTGGTCGCGAAGCCGTCGGGCACCTGCACCCCCAGGCGGGTCAGGTTCGAGACCATCTCGCCGAGGGAGGCGTTCTTGCCTCCCACCTGCTCGAGGTCCGACATGCCGAGCTCGGAGAACGGGCGGATGCTCGTCGTCATGGCGTGCTCCTTCAGGGGATGGGTGCTCACAGCGGGGTGGTTCCGCGGCGGGCGAGCGATTGGAGGATCAGGGTGGACATCTCCTCGACGGACTTGCTCGAGGAGTCGACGAAGGGGATCCCGTGCACGTCGTAGACGCGGCGGGCCCGGGACAGCTCCCAGCGGGTCTGCTCGAGGGAGGCGTACCGGGACCCCGCACGGCGCTCGCCGCGCACGGCGGAGAGCCGCTGGGGGGAGGTGAGCAGGCCGAAGCAGCGATCGGCGACGCCCGCGATCGACTGCGGCAGCACCTCGCCGCTCAGGTCCTCGTCCACCAGCGGGTAGTTCGCCACGAAGATGCCGTGCATCAGGGCGAGGTACATGCTGGTGGGGGTCTTTCCGCAGCGGGAGGGCGCGATGAGCACGACGTCCGCCTTCTCGATCGCGCGCACGGACTGGCCGTCGTCGTGCTCGATCGCGAACTCGACCGCCTGCATGCGGCGGTTGTAGCGCCGGGAGTCCCCCACCCCGTGCAGCCGTGCGGGCGCATGGTCGCCGGTGACGCCGAGCCGCTCCTCCAGCTGGGCGAGATGACCGCTGACGAAGTCGATCACAGGGGCCTTCGTGGACCGCAGCTCCTCACGCACCGCCTCGTCGACCACCGTGAGGAACACCAGCGGCTGGATCTCCCCGTCCATCGCGGCGTCGAGGTCCCTGCGCACCTCACGGGCCTCCTCGACGGTGCGCACGAAGGGCATCAGTCGGCGCTCGAAGGGGATCGAGGGGAACTGCAGCAGCAGTGCGTTGCCCATGGTCTCGGCGCTGATGCCGGTGGAGTCCGAGATGAAGAACACCGGCACTGCCGTGGGTGAGGGCGTCCCGGCGGCGGCGGGCAGCGGTGGCGGGATCGGAAGATCTGCGTTCACAGGGCGCCCCTTGCTCTGGGCCCGGCGCCGGAGCACCGGGGACACGTCGATGTGCTGGGCTCACCGTAACCGGGAGAGTCCCCGGCGGGCGGGAAGGTCCGCGAAGGTGGTGCGCCTCACCATCGCGGTGAGCGAGATCCACGAGGTGCGCGTTCACTCGAGCACGATCGCGCAGCAGGTCAGTCCTCGCTCGTCCCCTCCGCCGAGTCCTCCTCGGCCGAGCACACCGGCCGCCCGAAGCTCCGGCCCGGCGGCGGCGTAGTGGTCCCAGTCGGGCAGTTCCGCCACGGCATCGATGAACCACAGGGCGATGCCGAGTGCGGCGGACGCCCCCGCGACCCCGCACAGCACCCGCAGGGCCGGCAGGGAGGTGGGGGCCATGGCCCGGCTGAGCAGGGCATGAGTCGGGGCGTCGGCGGCGGGGTCCGCGAGCGTCCGGCGCAGCGTCCGCTGCTCGAGCCGGCGGACGATGATCGTGCAGAGCACCACCCCGACCAGAGCGAGAACGGCCACGACACCGGCGACCCCCATGGCGATGGCCAGCAGATCCACTGCTCGCTCGCCCTCGGGGGACAGCTCCGCCCGCTCCCCCAGCTGCCGGGAGGCGGTGTAGGTGGACCCCGGAAAGGCGACCGCGACCAGGATCTCGAAGGCCGTCGACCAGGCCATCGCGGCGAGCACGAACACCGTCACGCACGCACCGCTCAGCATCCGCGCCCCGCCACCGGGGAGCGCGGCGACGGGGAGGTCCTGCGCGGTCAGCTCGCGCGAGGCGGCGACCAGCCGGTGCGGTACGGTCCACCGCTGCGGCAGCTTCTCGGAGTGCCGCTCCTGCCAGCGCGCGAACGCCCGTCCGGTCAGCGGGATGCCGGCCGCGATCAGGGCGATCAGCAGCGCTCCCCCGCCGGTCATCGCCAGTCCCACCGCGTCGAGGCCACTCTCGACCGTGGCGATGAGGACGATGAGGTAGCACAGTCCCAGGATCGCCAGCAGCACGATGGCGATGGTCCGGTAGGCCTTCGCACTGCTCTCCCGGGCCGCCTCCCACTGCAGCGGGATCGGCACCGCCGTCGCCACGGCCCCCTCGCGCATCCTGGCCGCGAGGGCCCGGGCCATCAGCGGCCCCTCGAGGGCGCCGAGCAGACCGAGCGCCAGCAGGCCCAGCAGCCCGAGCACCAGGTCACCGACGAGGGAGGCGCGGAGGATGAGGTCGATGGTGGTCGCCGCCTCGGTCTCGGCGAACACCTCCTCCACGAGGAGCCCGCTGATCAGGGCGATCGCGAACAGCGCCAGCAGGCCCAGGAGCCCCGAGAGCACCGCCTCCGCGGACGCTCGGCGCAGCGTCGCCGCGCGGCCGAGCGGATGGACGCACCAGCGGGAGTCTGCGGGGGAGCTCATCCGCGCGTCAGGATTCCCACCAGGAAGTCATCGGAGGCGGGGCGGAGGTCCCAGGTGCCGAAGCGCTGAGACAGGGCCAGGCCGGCCTCCTGCGCATCGTCCTCGAAGTCCTCGAGCGCATAGCCCCGGTCCAGCCCGAAGCCCACCACCAGGCGTCCCTCGGGGGCGAGGTGGGCGGCGAGGCGGGCGAGCGCGGGGCGGCGCTCCGCCCCGGCGAGGAAGGTCAGCACGTTCCCGGCGGAGACGATCAGGTCGAACTGCTCCGGCAGTGCCAGCTCCGCGAGGTCCCCCACCTCCCACCGCGCCCCGGGGTGGTCGGTGCGGGCGACCTCGACGAGGTGCGGGTCCAGGTCCACTCCGGTCACGTCGTGCCCGGAGCGGGCGAGGTATCCGCCCAGGCGCCCGCTGCCGCAGCCGGCATCGAGGATCCGGGATCCGCGCTCGGCCATGGCATCGAGCAGTCGGGCCTCGCCGTGGATGTCCTGCCCGGCGGCCTCGAGTCGCTGCCAGCGCTCCGCG
>JAKDUN010000169.1 GCA_030457675.1 Brachybacterium sp.
GCCCGGGAGATCTTCTTCCTCGCCGAGGAGTACTCCGCCCAGGACGCCTACGACTGGGGCGCGGTCAACCGGGTCGTCGATCACGCTGAGCTCGAGGTCGTGGCGCTGCAGATGGCGGCCCGCATCGCGACCAAGTCCCCGCAGGCGATCCGGATGCTGAAGTTCTCCTTCAACCTCGCCGATGACGGGCTGATGGGTCAGCAGGTCTTCGCCGGGGAGGCCACGCGCCTGGCGTACATGACCGATGAGGCCGCCGAAGGTCGCGATGCCTTCCTCGAGAAGCGTGAGCCCGACTGGTCCGCCTTCCCGCACCCGCAGGGCTGAGATGACTCCCACCGACTCCGCGCCGGCCGGAGGGCTGCCCTGGCTGGTCCCCCCGGTCTACGACGCCTCCGCCGCCTCACTCGCTGCGCACGTCGCCGCGATCGGCGAGGTGATGGCCGGCCGGGCCCGGCTCTGGCTGGGTCCCTTCGACCCGCCCGCACGGCTGCCGGCCGGATATGAGGACACCGCGCTGGTGGTGCCCACCTCCGGGTCGACGGGCACCGCGAAGGCGGTGGCCCTGACCCGGCAGGCGCTGCTCGCCTCGCAGGACGCGACCGCGCAGCTGCTCGCGGCCGACGCCACCGCCACCGCCACCCGGGGCCACGGCCTCTGGCTGCCGCTGCTGCCGCCCACCCACATCGCCGGGGTGCAGGTGATCGCCCGCGCCCACCGCACCGCCCAGGTGCTGGGCCTTCCCGCCCCCGCGCTCCCGGACCCGCTGCCGGACCTGCGCGGCCACTTCGACGCCGCCGCCTTCAGCGAGCTCGCCGGCCCGGTCCTGGAGCAGGCCGAGCAAGCGGGGCTGCCCGCGTTCACGTCGCTGGTGCCCACCCAGCTCACCCGCATCGTCACCGGCGCCACCGGGGCCGATGCCCGTGCCCGCGGCGTGCTCAAGCGTTTCGCGGCGGTGCTCGTGGGTGGCGCCGCCACCAGCCCCGACGTGCTCGCCCGCGCCCGTGCCCAGAGGATCGCGGTGCGCACCACCTACGGCTCCTCGGAGACCGCGGGCGGCTGCGTCTACGACCGCGCCCCGCTGCCCGGGGTGTCGCTGGGACTCGTCGAGCCCGATGCCGCCGGCGCGGGACGGCTGCGGATCACCTCCCCCGCACTCGCCATCGGGTATCTCACGGCCGACGGCGGGAGAGAGGCGTCGGCCTTCTCGGCAGAGTCGTCGGCGAGCGCCGGGAGCGCTGCCCCGAGCGGCAGCGCCGCGGAGGACGGCACCTCGGGCGACGGTGCCGATCCCCGTCGCAGCTTCCTCACCTCCGATCTCGCCGAGCTCAGCCCCGACGGGGCGCTGACGGTGCTGGGCCGGGCCGATGACGTCATCAACACCGGTGGCCGCAAGGTGCTCCCCCAGGACGTGGAGCGTGCCCTCGACCGCTCGCTGATGCTGCGCGGCATGATCCGGGCGAGCGTCGTGGTGGGTGTCGAGGATCCCGAGTGGGGGCAGCGGGTCGAGGCGCTGGTGACCCTCGAGGACGGGGTCGACCCGGACGAGGCGACGGCCCTGGTGCGCGCGGCCCTGCGCACCTCCGAGGTGCCCGCCCATATGGTCCCCAAGCACGTGCACGTCCTCGACCGACTCCCGCTGCTGGGCATCGGAAAGGTGGACCGCGCCGCCGCCCGCCGCCTCGCCGCCGACGCCCGTTCTCGCGCCAGCGCAGCAGACTCGGGGGAATGACGCCCGCGATCGCCCCACTCTGCTGCGCTGCACCGGGTAGGCCGCGCCACCGCCCCCACGCGCGCAGCAGAGTGGGGTTCGATCCGTCCCGGCATGTCATCGGCGGGCCTATGGTGACGGGAGCTGGCTATATAGCCACCTCGTCGCATATGTGGCCCGTGCACGACACTCTGACCCGGCCAGGACCGGCCCTGGCCCAGGTAGGCCCGGACTGGACTGGCCCTGGCCCTGGCCCTGGCCCTGGCCCTGGCCCTGGCCCTGGCAGACCCGGACTGGCCCTGGCCCGGGTTGGCCCGACCAGTCCGGGATGTGATTCGCTGCCGGGCCCGGTTCCGGGCTCTGACCGCGGCGTATCCTCGGGGAGGTCGCCGAGCGGCGGCCACGAATCGTCCGCCGGATCCTCGAGGAGCACGATGGCCAGCCTGTCCCAGTGGGTCCAGGGCGCCCGACCCCGCACCCTGCCCGCCGCCCTGGCCCCCGTCGCCGCCGGCACCGGCGCCGCGGCATGGCAGCTGGAGGGCCTGCACGGGGACGTGGACTGGGCGCTGGTGATCCCCCGCGCCCTGCTGGCCCTCGCGGTCTCCTTCTCCCTGCAGATCGGCGTGAACTTCGCCAACGACTACTCCGACGGCATCCGCGGCACCGACGACGACCGGGTGGGGCCCTTCCGCCTCACCGGCTCCGGCGCCGCGCGGCCCGCGACCGTCAAACGGGCGGCGATCGTCTCCCTCGCGCTCGGCGGCCTGTTCGGGCTGGTGCTGATCGCGATCGCCCAGATCTGGTGGACGCTGGTGGTGGGCGCCGCGGCGATCGCCGCAGCCTGGTTCTACACCGGGGGGAAGAAGCCCTACGGCTACCTGGGGCTCGGCGAGCTGTTCGTGTTCGTGTTCTTCGGGCTGGTGGCCGTCAACGGCACGGCCTACGCCCTCACCGGCGCACCCAGCTGGGTGGCGCTGCCGACCTCGATCGCGATCGGTCTGCTGGCCGTCGCCCTGATGCTCACCAACAACCTCCGCGACATCCCCACCGATGCGCTCTCCGGCAAGAAGACCCTCGCCGTGCGGCTCGGAGCGCGCGGCACCCGCAGGATGTACGGCGCCATGGTGCTGGTGCCCTTCGCGCTGATGGTGCCGGTGATGGTGGTGCACCGGCCGGTCATGCTGGTGCTGCTGGCGCTCCCGCTGGCGCTGTCCCCGGTCCGGACCGTGCTGCAGGGGGCCGCAGGGCGCGAGCTGATCCCGGTGCTCGGGGCGACCGGGCGCCTCGAGCTGATCTACTCCCTGCTGCTGCTCAGCGGTCTGATCCTCTGAGCTCGTCCTCGTCACCGAGATCCGGCAGGCCCGCCGGACCCGAGGGGTCAGCGATCTCCGCCTCATCCGCTGCATCGTCCGCGTCCACGTCGCCCGCGTCCGCGTCGTGCGCATCCGCGTCGCCGTCGACCGCGGCGGCGTCCACCACCGCGGCGTCGTCGAGCACCCCGTCCTCGTACTCGGCGTCCTCGTCGACCTCGGTGCTGCGACGCTCGGCGCGACGGTCATCGGCGGCCTTCCAGCGCTGCGCCACCGCGTCCCGCAGCCGGTCCAGGAACAGGATCGACAGCAGCATCGAGATGAGGGCGGCGAGCACGCCGGCCAGCGCCACGCCGATGCCGAGGAGGGTCAGCACCCACCAGAGCAGGACCCACAGTCCCAATCGGACGATGGCGTAGAACAGGAACGGGCGCATGGGTCCAGCGTAGTTCTCCCGACCGCCGCCTCTGGCCACGGCCCGCCCACCACAGGTGCCACCCACCCTGCGATCAGGTGCATTGCCTACACTGCGACCATGGCCCGCGGCATCATCGCAGTTCTCTCCGTCGCCCTGACCGTCTTCGCGCTCGCTGATTGCGTGCAGACGGAGGACGAGAAGATCAAAGGGCTGCCCAAATGGGCCTGGATCGTGCTGATCGTGCTGCTCCCGTGGGTGGGTCCGATCACCTGGCTGTTCGTCGGCAAGGAACGCACCGGTGGCGGCGGCGGGCAGCCGCGCCGCAAGGGCCCGACGGCCCCCGACGAGGACCCCGACTTCCTGCGTCAGCTCGACGAGGACATCCGGCGTGAGCGCCGGGAGAACCGCGAGCAGCGACCCGACAAGGACGGCGACGAGGGGTAACCGCGTCGAGACACCGTCCTCGACCTCCGGTCGGGGCATCGGTCGACGAGAGGGATCAGGTGAACGGGTTCCGCACAGCTCGGGTTGTGGCCGGTTTCCTCGGTGCCGTTCTGGCCGTCTCGATGGTGGCGTGCAGCGACCCCGGCGACCTCGGCATCGTGAATGAGGGGCCGTATGCCGTCACGGTCGTGACAGGCGACCACGAGGTGACTGTGGATTCCGACGGCGGAGCAGAGATCCTCAACTACGGCTGCACACCAGGTGATGTCACCGTGGAATTCCGTTCCGGCTCTGACGTGGTGCTGCCAGGACCGGTATGCCCAGAGCAACGGATCGTGGTCGAAGACGGCACGGCGATGCTGCAACCCGCCGCAGCGGATGACGACCACTGATCAGCGGCTGACGCTTCCGTCGTTCAGCCCACCACGGCACGCTCAGAGCCCTGAGTAGGAGTGCAGGCCGTTGATCACCGTGTTGACGATGGTGTAGTTGAAGACCACGGCCACGAACCCGGTCAGGGCGAGCCCGGCGGCACGGCTGCCCCGGAACCCGCCGGTCGCACGGGCGTGGAGGTAGGCCGCGTAGATCACCCAGATGATGAAGGTCCACACCTCCTTGGGGTCCCAGCCCCAGAAGCGGCCCCACGCCTCACGAGCCCAGATCGCACCGAACATCAGGGTGAAGGTCCAGCATACGAAGGCCACCGAGTGGATGCGGAAGCTCAGCGCCTCCAGCACCGTCGAGGGCGGCAGACGGTCCAGCACATGGCCGAAGCGGCCCCAGTGCTCAGGATGCTCCTGACCTGCGGAGGTCAGCTCTACCAGCGCACGTTCGTGGCGGGCCTGCAGGAGCTGCATGCCGGCGACCACGGCGCCGAGGATGGACAGGGAGGTGGCGATGATCGCCACCCCGATGTGGATGTAGAGCCAGTGCGAGTTCTGCAGGCTCGGGGTGAGGCTCGCGGCCGGCACGATCCAGAAGGTCTGCGCGAGCAGCAGCACCAGCAGCACCGCGCCCACCACGAAGGTGCCCAGCGCCCGCAGCTCCGCGCGCTTGATGCTGAAGACCAGGAACGCCACCATCACCACGGCGGTGCTGGTGGTCGCGAACTCGTACATGTTCGCCCACGGCACCCGCTGTGTGGCCAGGGCACGCATCACCACACCCACCACGTGCAGCACGGTCGCCGCGACGGTCAGGAGGAAGGCGAAGCGCTGCGCGGTCATGGTGCCGGAAGCGGGCTGCGCCTGGGTATCGGAGAAGAGCATCTCCGTACCGGACCCATGCCCGGAAGCGTCGGCGGCACCGGTCCCTCCCCCGCCCTCACCGGCGACGGCCGCGGTCTGGAGCGTGCGCGCGCCGGCCTGCCGTTCCTGCGCCGCCAGGCGCGCATCGCTGCGGCGCTGCGAGGAGGAGGCGAGATCGGCGCCGAAGCCGATCAGGGCGAGCACGTAGAGAACGATCGTCACCACGAGGGCGAGGTTCGAGATCTCCGCCAGCTGCTCATTGATCACTGTGCACTTCCTTCGAAGGAGTGTTCCGTGGCCCGTCCGGGCCGGTCTTGGTGGGCCCGTCCGGGCCGGTCTTGGTGGGGTCGTGCGGACCGTCCGAGGTCCCATCCTGCGCCTGTGAGAGCGAGGAGGCCAGGGCATGGACGTCGTCCTCGAGCGAGGGGTCGTCGCTGCGGGCGAGCCCGGCGACCTCGAGCACGGTGCCGTCGGCCGTCTCGCGCACCCGCACCCAGACGCGCCGTCGGGGCACGAAGAGGGAGAGGATCAGGCCGCCGACACCGACCAGGGCGCTGAGCAGGATCCAGGGCTCGAAGGGGTTGTGGGCGATGTCGAAGGCGGCGTAGCGGCGCAGCCCGTCGAAGCTCACGGTGGTGCCGTCCGGGAGGTCGAACTCCTGGCCGGGGTAGAGGCGGATCAGCACCGGGGCACCGTCCTCCCCCACGATCGGGGTGAGGGTGGTGAGGTCGACCTCGTAGGCGTTCTGCGGGATGCCGGAGTCCAGTCCCAGGTCGCCCTGGTGGACGGTGAGGGCGAGCTGGGGGTCCAGCGCGTCGGGGTACAGCGAGTGCGGACCCT
This sequence comes from Brachybacterium sp., assembly GCA_030457675.1. Classification (GTDB taxonomy): domain Bacteria; phylum Actinomycetota; class Actinomycetes; order Actinomycetales; family Dermabacteraceae; genus Brachybacterium. The sequence continues at coordinate 5,968 of JAKDUN010000169.1, forward strand.
GCTCGTCGATGGTGCCGGTGGGCAGGAAGAATCCGACCACCGCCGTCTGCTCGGGCTGGGCGTCGGGCGCCTTGATGACCAGCTGCGAGGTGTAGCCGGTATCCCCCATCGGCACCGTGATCACCGGGCCCTCGGCGACGACGGTGCCCTCGGGGTCCGTCACGGTGACCTCGGGGGCGTACCCGTTGCCCAGCAGATACATCGAGGCGCCCTTGACGTGCAGCGGCTTGTTGACCTGCAGGGTCTTGGACAGCTGCTCCTGGCCGGGGGTGGTCACCCGAACATCGGCTTCGAAGGAGCGCGGCTCCCCCACGGTCCCGCCGTCCCCGGGCTGGACGTAGGTGGCGCGGAAGTCCTCGAGGGTGAAGCGGAAGTCGGGCATCTCGGTCCCGTCGAACCAGGCTCCGGACTCGAAGGAGTCGTACTGGGTCAGCGAGTTGGCGAAGCCGTCCTCCTCGATGACGGTGATCTGTCCGCGATAGCTGGTCAGCTGACCGCCGGCGATGCAGACCAGCACGCCCACCAG
>JAKDUN010000170.1 GCA_030457675.1 Brachybacterium sp.
ACCCAGCGCATCGAGGTGGGCACCGGCGTGATCGACATGCGCTAGCGCATATCGTCGTTGTGACACTCGTTCATATAAGCTTGGTTGCATGGTCGAGTTGGTAGCACTGAGGAAGACGAACGAAGTGGCGGCGTACGTCCGTGCCTCCATGGACCGCAAGGGCGACCGCTGGACGGTCGATACCCAGCTGAGGAAGATCAAGGCGCTGGCCGAGGCCAAGGACTGGAACGTGGTCGAGGTCTACGAGGACAACGCGGTGTCGGCGACGAAGAAGCGCCGCGCTGGCACCCGGTGGGCAGAGATGCTGGACGACGCCCGCGCGGGCCGGTTCTCGATGGTCGTCGCCGTGGACATGGACCGCCTCCTGCGCAGCACCAAGGATCTCAACACACTGATCGACCTCGGTCTGCGCGTCGTCACCGTGGACGGCGAGATCGACCTCTCGACGGCGGACGGCGAGTTCCGGGCGACGATGCTCGCCGCCCTCGCCCGGTTCGAAGCCCGGCGCAAGGCAGAGCGCCAGATCAGATCGAACGAGCGCCGACGTACAGAAGGCATCCCCACGTCGGCCTGGAAGGCGTTCGGCTGGACGCGCGATGGCGAGTTGATCCCCGAGGAGGCCGAGGCCGTGCGGCGAGCCTTCGACGCGTTCCTCGGCGAGCCGTCGCTGTCGATCCGACGCATCCGCGAGGACCTGAACAGCGCCGGTCACCTCACCGCGCGCGGGTCGGAGTTCTCAGTCGATGCCGTGAGGTACCTGCTGGCGAACCCGCTCTACGCTGGCTACATCAAGCACTACGCGTCGGGCGAGCTGTACCCCGTGCAGGGCGAGGTGTTCCCGCCAATTGTGAGCGAGCAGACGTGGCGGGCCGCGGTTGCGAAGCTGGAGGACAACGTGCGGAGGTCGGCGAGGCAGGGGAACCAGCCGAAGTACCTACTCTCCGGGATCGGCCTGTGCGGAAAGTGCGGGGCGACGCTTGTCTCGGGGACGAACAGCCGCAAGCAGCCGACGTATCGCTGTGGAGAGCACTTCCACCTCACGCGCCAGCGCGAGCCCGTCGATGCGATGGTCACCGAGGCGGTGCTCACCCGCCTGTCCTCGGTGGACGTGCACGACCTGGTGATGCCGCAGGAGGACGGTAGGCCGGACCGCGAGGAGCTGCTGACCGAGCGGAACGCGCTGGTCGAGCGCGTGAAGGAACTGAGCCCGCTGCTGCGCGACATCCATCAGCCGGTCCTTGAGATCACGGCGGCGATCAATGACGTGAAGGCCCGCATCGACGAGATCGACGCGGAGCTGCTCGACCGCTCGGTGTCGGCGGCGGTGAAGCTGCTCGCGGACGTGGACGAGCTGGTCGGAACCGTGGAGCGCCGGGAGATGGTCGAGTCGAAGTGGAAGGCGCTGGATGTGGACCGTCGCCGGATGCTCGTGGACGAGCTGGTGACGGTGACCGTCGCGCCGATCCGGCCCGGTCACGTGCGGTTCGATCCCGACCTCATCCGGATCGAGCCGCGTCGCGATTGACTCATGATTCGACTCGTCATTGCAATGGTGAGTCGAGTCATGGGAGAATCGTTGCAGAGGCGAATGGACAGCGCTTCGTGGTCCGCGGGGGCAGCGAAGTGGCATGTCCCCGGGCTGGCAAACGGAGTGAACCTCGCGTGAGCGAGGGTGAGACACCCCCGGTGAAACGAAAGCAATCCCCGACGGGCGGGCCACCGTCGAAGCTCCGACCGAGAGGTCGCCAAGAGTGAGGGCTCTTGGAACTCCCGAAGAACGATCTTCGGGAGTTTTCTATGTCCTCGACGGACACCCGCACTTTCACGAGCCTTCCGCCTGACCTCGAGCAGGGGCAGGGGCTCCCTGCCCGCGATGAGGGCCTCGCGCCCGTCATCGCCGCCGCCCGCGCTGCGGGTCGCGTGGCTGGTGAGCGGTTGACTCATACTCCGCTGAACCCGCGCCAGCGCGCCACCGTCGCCGCCATGATGGGCGGTGATCGCTGATGAGCGCGAACTCCGCCGCCTTCGATCACCTGACCGGCTTCCGCTGGCGTCAGGGCGACCCCTCCCTCGCCAACATGGAGGCACGGCTCTACGACCTCGGCGTGCTCCGCTCCGTGCTGGAAGAGGCCGTCGAGATCGCCGTCGCCGACGCCCGCGCCGAAGGCGTGACCTGGGCGAAGATCGGCGACGCCCTCGGCGTCACGCATCAGGCCGTCATCAAGCGCTACCGCAAGGCGGTGGTCGCTGATGCGTGATCGCATGCCCCGCTCCACCACCCTGACCCCCAACCGAGTGCGCGCAGCGCACGAGGGCGGGAGCCTACAGTGTGTCGTGCCCTCGAAGAGTTCCCGGACTCTTGCTACCAGATGGCGCGCAGCGTGTGTTCCTACGCGCGGGGGGCTCAAGCTTGCCGATAGCCCCCCGTGCTACAACGTGCCTGGTCAGCAGGGGTTTCAGAGCCGTTCCGCGAGGCGTTTCGACGCCCGTCGCAGCGGCTTCAGCAGGGCTTCCGACGCGCGCCATTACGCGCGCCATTTGAGGCGCCGCCCTCGTAATGGCGCGCACTCCGGGCGGTGGTCGCGGTGAGCGCTGCACAGAAGAAGCCGAGCGGTCCCAGTGGTCGCAAGCCGTCGGCGTATGTGACGTTCACGCAGCAGCTCAAGCCGGAGTTCTGGCCGGGCTGGGACGTGGCCCTGATCCTCTCGAGCGATGTGCGAGCGATCGGCGAGGAGATCCTGCGCCGCTACGCGGTCGCGGGAGGCGACTGCCAGGGGTTCTGGATCATCAAGCACGACAAGGACGTGCTGGCGGACGGGTGCCCCAAGGACGATCACGTGCACGTGGTGATTCAGCAGAGCCCCGGGCGCAAGGTCGAGGGCAAGCTCCAGTGCACCGCGATGGATCAGGTGTTCGGGTTCGGCGACAAGAGCGTCGTCAAGGGTCCGCCCCGCGGCGGCCGGATCGAGAACGCATGGTCGTACCTGATCCACGCGAAGGACCCGGACAAGCACCAGTACGGCGTCGAGGAGGTCGTCACCCTCCGCGGGAAGGACTACGCCGAGATCGAGGCCGAGCACCGCGACGCCTGGGCTCGCCGCGCCGTGATCGGCCGTAAGGCCGCGGTCCCGATGAAGGAGTGGAACGAGCTGGGCGACACGCTCGTGCAGAAGGTGCTCGACGGTGAGGTCGATGAGCTGGAAATCCTGAGGGACAAGACCCTGATGGACATCTACACGCGCAACGAGGCCAAGGTGAACCTGGCGCTGAAGAACCGCGCCAAGCGCGAGATGCTGTTCGAGGTCGAGAAGCTCCGGGCGGGGGTCTTCCAGAAGACGGTCATCTGGGCGATGGGCGCGAGCGATCAGGGCAAGAGCTACCTTGTCGAGTCGGTCGCCGCAGAGCTGTCGGCGCGGCTGGGCTGGCCGGTCTTCCGCGCCACGGCGAAGAACGGTCCGGACGCTTACAACGGCGAGCCGATCTTCATGATGAACGAGCCCAGCTCGCGAGTCATGGAGTGGGCCGACTTCCTCCAGCTGCTCGATCCTCGGCAGGGCGGGCCGATCTCGGCGCGCTACTACAACAAGCCGGACGCGGCCCCGCGCCTGATCCTCATTGCCGTCGCGGTCGATCCCGTCGAGTTCGGATTCTTCGTTCCGGGCAAGCGCTCGTCTGGTGACTCCTTGGATCAGCTCGTGCGTCGCCTCACGCTGATGGTCGAGGCGCGCAAGGTCGACGGTGAGCCGCACTACACCGTGAGCACGGTTGGGGAGAATCTACCCCGGGAGCGAGTGATTTCGATTCCCGGTGGCGTCGATAGCTCTCGTTCCGAGCGGGTGACGATTGGCTACGGGGAGTCGGTCACGATCAAGGACCTCGATCATGCCTCTGCCGTGGATGTTGTGCTGGGCGAGGTGGCGAAGAGGTCGCCCGACGCGGGTCTGGTGGTCGAGGAGGCGCGTCGATTCTCGGCTCACGCCGAGGACCAGCAGGCACGTTCGCTGCTCAGTGAGCTCGTGGCCCGTGGCGTCATCACCGGCGAGACGCCGGCACTCGCTAAAGGAGGTGCGGCATGAGCGCCGAACTCGATGCGCGCCTCCAGGGGGTCGAGGGGGACGCAGTCCCCTCGCAAGCAGGGCTGGAGGACACGAGCGTGAGCGAAGTGTCCGACAGGCCTACTGCTTGCCACTCTGGCGTACAGGTGGAGCAGCAGGCCGACTCCCAGGTGAACACCGGTCGGGCTGATGCGGAGGCTGTGCGGCAGAGTCACGGCGACGCGAAGCGTCGTCGTGGCAGCGGCGGGCGGCTCGATACCCGCTTCGATGACGCCACGCTCGGGGCGCTTCGCACTCGTGCGAAGCGGCTCGGGCTGGCTCCGAGCACGTGGGTGCGGAGCGTCGTGCGCGATGCCCTGCACGCCGCTCGGAGCGAGGAGCTGGACGCCGCCGTGGCCGCACACCTGCTCGGGGTCGAGACGCGCGTGCAGGCCTCGGCGGACACCCGCGAGCTGGCCGCGCAGGTGCGTCCGCTGGCGATCAACGTCAACGACCTAGACCGCCGCGCGCGGGCCGGTGAGGCGGTGTCGCTGTCGGCGGACGTGCCCGAGCTGATCGAGCTGCTGCGCGAGGTCCGCGCTCTGCTCGGGGATCGGACGGCATCGTGAGCACCACGCACTACAGCCCGAGCGCCAGCGCCGCGGACACGGAGCGCTACATCCGGGGCAAGGAGGACGAGCGCGGGGTCGCGGTCACGTGCGACGTGCCGGGCGGCCCGGGTGCGTTCTCGGCGCGTGCCCGCGCGCTCACGCAGAACACGAAGCGCGATATCGAAGCCCTCCACTACCGGCAGAGCTTCAGCGATGAGGAGTTCGACCCGAAGAACCCGGAGGACGTGCAGCGGGTGAACGATCTTGGATACCTGCTCGCGACAAAGATGCACCCGGATTCGGACTGCCTCGTGGTGACGCATACGGACGGTCGCGGGGGTAAGGCCCACAACCACATCCTGGTGATCAACCACAACAGCCGGACCGGGAAGGCACTCTCGGACTACCGTACGTTCCACGACCGCAAGGCCGGGAACCAGCGCGGCGTGCAGTCGGCGAACGATGAGCTGATGAGGGAGCACGGGCTCTCGGTCGTCAAGACCCTGGAGCACGCGCCGAAGGACTGGGAGCTTCGCCGGGAGGACTTCGCCGAAGGCTCGCTCGACCGCCAGATGGGCGACCGGATGACCGCCGCGCTGGCGGACCCACGGTCGGTCGACAAGGCCGGTCTCGAAGCCGTGATCGAGGAACAGAACCAGCAGGTCGGTGACGACGGCGACCGTGTACCGCGGATGCGCCTGCACTCCACCGTGAGCACGAAGGGTAAGAACGTCGGCCAGGAGACGTGGACGCTCTACATCGAGGACGACCGCGACGAGACGAAGCGCGGCGAGCGACGCAAGCGCACCAGCACGCTCTCGACTGATTTCACCCCGGAGGGTGCGCAGGCGTTCTTCGACTACCACCAGCAGCAGAAGGAGCAGAACGATGAGCGCAGCACTCGACAGGCTGAAGCAGCAGGACGAGCAGGACGAGCAGCAGACGCAGCCCGACGGGCAGTCGAGGACGGCGGAGACGTTGGACTCGATCCTCGCCGCCGTCGAGGCGCAGACCGCGAGGCTCGACCGGGTGGCCGAGCAGCAGAAGAAGCTCACGGGATTCGTGAAGGTCATGGACGAGGAGACGACGAGGCGGCTGGAGCGGATCACGGCCCCGCCGTCGACCTCCTCGCCCTCCAGCGACGTGTCCGAGAAGATCGCGAGTATCGCGAGCAGGCAGAACGAGATCGCGAGCACGCTCGGCGAGTTCGCGCAGAGTCTCGACGGGAAGAGGCTGAGCGCCGCCTCGCAGAGTCTGATCGCCGAGGCGCAGAAGGATCACGCGGCTACGGCTTCGGCGATTGAGAAGCTCACGGCGCAGGCCGAGGAGAACAGGCAGCTCGTGAGCCGGGTCGGCGGCGCGGTGCAGCGGATCGAGAAGCGCACCGAGGAGCGGGTCGCGAGGGCCGTCGAGCAGGTCGCCGGGGAGGCCGGGCAGGTCGTCACGGCGAACCTGGACGCGTCGAATGAGCGAGCTGAGCGGATCATCGCCGCCACGGCGAAGCTGGAGGCCCGTCAGCTCTGGTCGGCCGCCGCCGCGATGTGCCTCGCGCTCCTGCCGGTGGTGGTCGTCATCGCTGGGCTCTGGATGGGCATCGCCGGGCTCATCACCGGCGCTCAGTGGGCGCTGGACGTGGACGGGAGCGTGTGGCTCGGCATCGGGCGGTGGCTCGCGGTCGGCGCTGGCCTCGCCGGGTCCGGCTACGGGCTCTTCGCGTCCGTCCGGTGGGCCGCCGGTCTCGTGGAGACGTGGAAGGGTCGCGGGATGCCGAAGTGGCCACGCTGGCGGAAGT
>JAKDUN010000171.1 GCA_030457675.1 Brachybacterium sp.
GGCGGGCGGGGGCGCCGCGCCGCCCCCGCCGCCGCCCCCCCGCCCCCGCGCCCCCCCCCGCCCCCGGGCCGCTCCTCGTGCTCAGACGGCTGCGAGGTTTGCCCGCCACCGCTCGTGCAGCGCCATCAGCTCGGCGACGACCTCCGGACGCTCCACAGACACGTCGGCTGCGGCGGATTCGCTGCCCGGCTGCGGATCCGGCCCCATCGGCACCAGGGTGAGGCCCTGGCCGATGTCGGTGTGCTCGACGGCGAGCAGGTGGTCGCGGTGCCCGGTGGTGGGGTCCACGCCGCGCAGCTTCCACTCCGGGGTGCGCACGGCCCACTGGAACCCGGTGTCGAAGTGCAGCGCCTCGTGGCCGGTGCTGCGCTCCTCCCAGACCGGCCGCAGGTCCGTGCCGTCGATCGGGTGGGACGGCGGCACCTCCGCTCCGGCGGCCGCGGCGAAGGTGGGCAGCAGGTCCATCGCCGTCACCAGCGCCGCGGACCGTGCGCCGCTCGGGACAGTGCCGGGCTGCGAGAGGATCATCGGCACCCGCACCCCGCCCTCGAAGAGGCTGTACTTGGTGCCCTCCAGCGGCGCGTTGTTCCCGAAGTTGCAGGTGGAGCCACCGTTGTCGGTGAGGTAGACGACCAGGGTGCGCTCCCGGCGCCCGGTGGCCTCGAGGTGGTCGAGCATCCGACCGATCTCGCGATCCATGATCTCGAGCTGGGCGAGATAGTACGCGCGGCCGTTCTCGAGCCGTGGCGAGATCGCGCCGTCGTACCAGTCGATGTAGTCCATGGCCTCGGGATCGAAGTCGTCATGCTGGGGCAGGGCGCGGGCCTCGAGCTCGTCCTCCGGCAGCTGCCAGGCGAAGTTGTGCACGGCGTTGTACGCGACCATGCAGAAGAACGGGTCCTGCGCCTCGTCGGCACCCTCGCCCTCGCCCATGAAGTCGAGCGCGCGGTCGGTGAACTCGACGGTCAGGTGCTCCTCGCAGTCCACCTCGCGGCCGTTCTCGTACAGCGGGCTGACCCCGTGCGCGCCGGCGGCCTCACCGTAGTCCCGGGCCGCCTCGCGGGAGTGGTGGAGGTAGTGCAGGCGGCCCATGCTGAGCCCGGCCAGGCCGTAAAGACTCTGGTCGAAGCCGTGGTTCTCGGGGCACGCCCGGTCCCCCGGGCGCTCGGGCCCGTAGTGGACCTTCCCGAAGTAGCCGGTGCGATACCCGGCGCTCCCCAGCACCTCGGGAATGACCTGCCGGGGAGCGGGAGGGAAGGCGGAGGTGTCGAACCAGCGGGCGCCCCAGCGCTGCTGGTGGGCGCCGGCGATGAGGCCCGCCCGGGAGGGGGAGCAGATCGGCGCGGTGACATAGCCCTGGTCGAAGACCGTCCCCTCGGCCGCGAGGCGGTCCAGATGCGGGGTGCGGGCGTCGGCGCTGCCGCGGGAGGAGCGGTCGGCGTACCCGTGATCGTCCGAGATGATCAGCAGGATGTTCGGTCGATCCGGGGTCGGGGTGGGCATGGCGGGGTCTCCTCCTGCGGTGGCGGTCGCGCCCAGCGTAGCGAGGGCCCCCATGGATCATGGGTACTCATTAGGGGTCTTTTCGGGGTGCAGCGCCGCGTAACTCATTGATTACTTCGCTCGCGTGCTGATTGGCTCCGGAACAAGCCATCCCGCCCCACCGACCGCGCATCCGGGGGCGGCTCCCGATGACAAGCATCGCCCCAGTGAAGGACAGCATCCGATGAAGACGATCCTCACCATGCCGCAGGACCAGCAGCACCTGATGTTCGGCCCCGGCCAGCTGCAGGAGCTGAGCGACCTCGTCGAGATCGACGTGGACCGGACCGTCCCGGACCTGCAGGCGGCGGCCGACGAGCAGCTGGAGGACGTCGAGGTGCTGATCACGGGCTGGGGATCACCGCACCTCGATGCCGCGACGCTGCAGCGCCTGCCCGCCCTGCGCGCGGTGGTGCACACCGCGGGGACCCTGCGCCACATCGCGTCACCCGCCCTGTGGGAGCGGGACGACATCCTGGTCACCACCGCCACCGAGGCCAACGCGGTGCCGGTCGCCGAGTTCAGCCTGGCCCAGATCCTCCTGGCCGGGAAGCAGAGCCTGAGCCGCGAGGCCGCACATCGACGCTGCCGGGGGCAGGAGCACACCTCGACACTCGCCCACGGAGGCAACTTCGGAGCAGTGGTGGGCCTCATCGGGGCCTCCAGGGTCGGGCGCGCGGTCGTGGAGCTGCTGCAGAGCTTCGACCTGACGATCCTGCTCAGCGACCCGTACGTGAGCGAGGAGGAGGCGCGAGCCCTGGGAACGGAGCTCGTGACCCTGGAGGAGCTGTTCCGCCGCAGCGACGTCGTCAGCCTGCACGCCCCGGATGTCCCCTCCACGCAGGGGATGGTGACCGGGGAGCTGCTGGCCTCGATGCGCGAGGGCTCCACCTTCATCAACACCGCGCGCCCGGCCCTCGTCGACCTCGACGCCCTGCGGGAGCAGGTGGTCTCCGGGCGCCTCAGCGCAGTCCTCGACGTGAACGACGACCTCGCCCCCGACGATCCCCTGTGGGAGGCGCCCTCGGTCTCGATCACCCCGCACATCGCCGGCTCCCTGGGGAACGAGCTGCACCGGCTCGGCGAGAGCGCCCTCGAGGAGATCCGGCGGCTGTGCGCAGGACGGCCCGCCTTCGCCCCCGTGGACCCCGGCGCCCTGGCGATCATCGCCTGAGGGGACCGGATCTCAGACCCCGGCGGGCCCGCCGATGCTCGAGGCACCGCAGGACTCGCGGACGACGAGATGAGGGCGCAGCCTGACCTGCAGCACCGGTGAGCCGGGACCGTTCTCGATCCGGCGCAGCATCACCTCCGCCGCCGTCGAGCCGAGGTGGTACTTCGCCGGGGACATCGCGGTCAGCGGCACCTCGGCCAGCTCGGTGAGCTCATCGTCGTACGAGACCAGGGCGAGGTCGCGGGGGACGACGACGCCCCGGCGCGAGGCCGCGCCCTCCAGGAGCGCCGCTTCCCGGTCCCCGAACACCAGCGCGGCGGTGCAGCCGTGCTCGAGCAGCTCGGCGAGAGCACGGTCGGCACGTTCGGCGTTCCACGCCCCCACCTCGCCCGCGATCACGACCTCCTGGAGGCCATCGACCTCGCAGGCGGTACGGTAACCGGCACGGATGCCGGGAGCCGTGTACGGAACGCGGCGAAGCACCAGACCGATGCGCTCGTGCCCGAGACCGAGAAGATGTTGCATGGCATCGAACCCACCTCCCGCATGATCGGAGACCACGTGCTCCGACGGGTCTGCGGCGCCGAGCTCGGGCAGTGAGCGCTCCAGCAGCACGACGGGGATCTTGAGGTTCTGCAGCGCCTCGATCCTCCGCAGGTTCTCCTGCGCCCGCCCGGCGCTGAAGGTCGGCACCACGATGATCCCCCGCACCCCATCGGCAAGGATCGACTGCAGCGCTTCCCTCTCCTGCTCGACCTTGTAGTTGCTGGTCGCGAGGGTGAGGGAGACACGTCGGGCGGCGAGCGTGGTCTCCAGCCCCTGGAGCACCTTCGCGTAGTAGAGCGCGGTCTCGGGGATCAGGATCCCGACCCGCCCCTGTCTGGTCTCGCGCTGCGGCCTGCGGTCGCTGACGAAGGTGCCCGCTCCCCGCCGCCGGGTCACCAGTCCCTCGTCAACGAGCGACTCATAGGCGCGTCGCACGGTCGTGAGGGAGAACCCCGATTCCTGGATCAGCTCGTTCTCCGTGGGCAGCTTCGTCCCCGGGGTCCAGGCACCGGAGCGGATCCGGCTGCGCAGCTGCGAGGCGAGCTCCTCGAACTTCAGGCTGCGACGCCCGCTGCGGCTCCACACCGATTCCGTCGGGGTCTCCATCGCCGCATCGCCTCCAGGTGTTTCACCATTACTCTCCTAGCACTATCTTTGCGGAACACTACCAGGCGACCCATCATCCGCCCGACGGCCCGACATCATCGCAGGCCAGAAGGACAATGAGAGTGCTGTCACCCCCACATTTCGTCACCTCGAGGCAGGGCGCCCGGGATGTAGGTCCCGAGAACTCATTGATTACTCACTTCGCCCGCTGGTCCGATAGTCGCACTTACTCTGAAAGGCCAGGTGAGTCGCGTGCTGCACTCTGCAACTCCGACACGACGTCAACTCTTCGCACTGGGAGCCGGCGGCGCCGCCGCGGCTTCCCTCGCCGCCTGTGGCGGCTCCTCCTCCGGCTCGGGCTCCGGTGATTCGATCACGTACTGGTCGAACTGGAAGGAGGGCGAATCCCAGCAATCCGTCATGAAGGAGGCCATCGCCGCCTTCGAAGAGGAGACCGGCATCACGGTCAACGTGGAATGGCAGGGACGCCAGGTCACGCAGAAGATCGTGCCGGTGCTCAACACCCCGCAGGTCCCCGATATCCTGGATGGCGCCTTCGGCAAACTGGCCCCGGTCCTCGCCGCGACCGGACAGGTCCTCCCGCTCGACGACGTGTTCGCCTCCGATGTCGAGGGCGAGGCGATCACGGACGTGATCCCCGAGAAGTTCCGGAACGAATCGACGATGAAGGACGGCAGCCCGTGGCTGCTGCCCTTCTTCATCACCTCCGAGGCGATCTGGTACGACGCGGGGGAGAACCCCGAGATCGGCGAGGCCGCTCCCGAGAGCTGGGAGGAGTTCATCGCACTTCTCGAGGACCTGAAGAGCCAGGGCAAGACGCCCCTCGCCGCCGACGGCGACGTCGGCGGCTACAACGTCGCCTGGTTCCAGACCGCCTACCTGCATCTGACCGGCGTCGGCGGCCTCAACGAGCTCGTCTCCGACGAGACAGGAGCTCTCTGGGATGGGGACGCGGCGCTCGAGGCCGCCCGCTGTGTGGAGCAGATCGTCCAGGGCGGCTATCTCATCCCCGGCTACGACGCATCGAAGTGGCCCGCCCAGCAGCAGGCCTGGGCGACCAACGAGGCGGCTCTGCTGCTCAACGGCACGTGGATCCCGACGGAGACCGCGCCGTACGCCACCGAGGACTTCGAATACGCCGCGTTCCCGATCCCCTCCCCCGATCCCACGCAGGAGAAGATCATGCGAGCGGAGCCCACCGGCTTCGTCATCCCGGCACAGGCGAAGAGCCCGGAGGCCGCCGCGGAATTCGCGAAGTTCCTGCTGCGCCAAGAGTTCCAGGAGAAGATCGCCACCGAGGGTGGTCAGCTCCCCATCCGCGAAGGCATCGAGACGATCCCCGAGCTGGCGGACATCTCCTCCGCGATCGACGCGGCGGACAATACGTACCTGGCGGCCGACGGCATCACCTACTCGGGGTACATGGAGACCGTGATGTGGCCGACCAGCGACGAGCTGTTCCTCGGCAAGATCGATGCCGAGGAGTTCATCTCGACGATGAAGGCCGAGCAGATCTCCTACTGGGAAGCACAGCTCTGAGATGACAGCTCTCCTCAGTCAGCGCCCCGTGCGCCGCCCCCGGGGCGTCAGCCTCATCGAGGCGCAGAAGCGCAAGCTCTTCCTCCCCCTGGTCGGCCCCGCCTTCCTGTTCTACACGCTGCTGGTGGTGGTCCCCTCGGCCGCCGCCCTCTGGATCAGCTTCCATCGCTGGCCCGGCGCCGGCCCGATGGAGTTCGTCGGGCTGCGCAACTATCCCCGCGTGGCCAAGGATCCGCTGTTCCAGCAGGCGTTCCTCAACACCATGCTGATCCTGGTGGTAGTGGGGGTGACGATCTTCGTCCTCGCCTTCTCGATGAGCCTGGTGCTGCGCAACATGTGGGGGAAGGGCCTCGTCCGCTCGGTGATCTTCTTCCCCCACCTGATCAATGCACTGGTCTTCGGCGCGCTGGCAGGGTTCATCTTCAATCCGGGCGGCCTGGTGAACACATTGCTGGCCCCGCTCGGGGTCACCGAGCCGCCGGCCTGGTTGGCCCAGGACAACATCTTCGTGCTCATCATGATCACGCTGGTGCTGACGCACACCGGGTACTTCACCACGATCCTGATGGCCGGCGTGGACCGCATCCCGCCGGAGTACTTCGAGGTGGCGTCCCTCGCCGGCTGCAGTGCGTTCCAGCGTCTGCGGTACGTGATCATCCCGCTGACCTGGGAGGTGTTCGCCACCTGCGCGGTGCTGTGGACGATCAGCTCGGTGAAGATCTTCGAGCTCATCTGGGTCTTCGGCGGGTCCAGCGGTGCCGGCATCCCGCCCACCTCCAGCTGGACCGCCGCCGTTTACACCTACGTCACGGCGTTCTCGGGGCAGTCGATCCCGGCCTACGGGGCGGCCACCGCCTCCGCGATCATCTCGCTGGTCACGGTCTCGATCATCGTCCTGCTTATGCGGCGGGTCATGCGTCGCGACGCCATCCAGTACTGAACGACAAGGACAACGACGTGACCTCACTGATCCCCGCCGCCGCCGCTGCC
>JAKDUN010000172.1 GCA_030457675.1 Brachybacterium sp.
CCTCATCAGGCCGCCGGCAGGTGCCGGCGCCAGCTGAGCGCGACGATCCCGACGCTGACCGCCGCCAGGACCGCGCCGGCGAGGAACATCGTCGTGTACGGGATCCACGCGCCGAGCGCGGCGAGGATCGCCGGGATGAAGAACCCGAGATACGTCAGTGAGTAGTACACCGCGGTGAGTCCGGCAAGATCGCGCGGACCGGCGATCCGCTGAATCTCGCGCAGTCCCCCGACGAGCAGCATGCCGTAGGCCGCGCCGAGTGCCGCGGCGGCCACGAACGCCCAGGCGAGCGAGTTGAGGCTCACCGCGACGGCGGCCAGGATCATGGCGGGAACGGTGACCGTCAGCGCGATCCCGATGCCGCGGGCCGACAGCGGGGTGTCGACCTTCGCGGCGAACCGCTGCACCGCGACACCGCATCCGAGCGCGACGACGCACAGCAGACCCGACACACCGATCTGCAGTCCCGGCGCCTGCGACATCATGAGGCCCGGCAGGATCGCGTACGCGCTTGCGGCGGTGCCGAAGACCCACGGCGCCATCGGGACGACGACGAGGAGGAACCGGCGGTGCATCGCGGTGGGGATGCGCAGGTCGGCGAGGAGCGGCCCAGAGGTGTCTCGGCGCGGCCGGCTCTCCGGCGCCGCCCACAGCAGCACGAGCGCGACGAGGGTGAGAGCGATGTGCAGGAGGTAGGGCGACGCGGTGGGGATCGGGCCGAACTGCCCGAGCGCCGCAGCGAATCCGGCGCCCAGCGCGAACCCGGACGTCAGTGCGAGTGCAGCGCGTGAGGCGCCACGGCCGTCGACGGCGCGGGTCGTGAACGGAGGCTCGGAGAGCTCTTTCACCCAGCTCGTGCCGACTGCCATCACGAGCCCCAGCGCGATACCCGACAGCACCCGCCCGGCGAACAGGATCGGCATCGAGGAAGCCCCGACGGCGAGGAGCGTGCTGCCCGCAATCGCGATGATCGGGGCGGGGACGAACAGCGGTCGGCGGCCGTACCGGTCGGACAACGGGCCGCCGAGAAGGAGCGCGGGCACGATGCCCAGGACATATGCCCCGAGCAGTACATTCACGCTGAAGGCGCTCATCTGGTCGATCTGGCGGTACATCACGAGCAGCGGTGTGAACTCGTTTCCACCCCACGCGACAGCGAACAGGGCAGCGCTCACGCGCATCCAGGGGACGATCGCGATCCGCTCTCCGGCGGCGGCTCCCTCGGAGGACATCTCACTCATGACAGCAGCTCCCGGTGGGTCTTCTTGATGTGACGGCCGAGTGCCACCTCGAACGCCGCGGTCTCGCCATCGCCGATGAGGCGGACGAGCAATCCGTGATCGTCGAGCACCTGCTCGGCTCGGTCGTCGCGTCGCCAGAGCGACCACGCGAGCATCCGCCTCTGCCGATCGCGCAGCGTCGCGAAGAACTCTGCGAGCAGGGCGTTCCCGCCGGCCGCGACGATCCGGGCGTGGAAGGCCGTGTCTGCCTCGGCGAGCCGCGCGAGGTCGGATGCCTCGTACGCGCGGCGTTGCTCGTCGAGAATGTCGGAGAGCTCGTCGACGACGTCCTGCACCCGTTCGGAGTCACGGACGAGCCGCCGCACGGCATCGGTCTCGATGAGGATGCGCGCCTCGACGACGTCGTCGAGCTCTCCCGGCGTCACATCGCGGATCAGCGCACCGCGCTTGGGGTACAGCCGCATCCACCCCTCGACCTGCAAGCGCAGGAACGCCTCGCGGACGGGGGTGCGGCTCATCCCGAGTTCGTCGGCGATCGTTCCTTCGCTGACCATCGTCCCGCCGGCGAGATCGCCGTCGAGGATCCGCTCCTTGACCTTCGCGTACGCGGCATCCGCGGCGGATGCCTCCGTCTCCTGATGCTCCATGACCCCGTCCCCGTGCTGATGAACAAGATAGATACTAGTTGCATCTCAGCCCGGTGCAAAGTGGCTCTTCGGACATTCGGTGGGGGTCATGGGGTGAGGCCGCCGGCGGCGAGGAGCATGCGGAGGCGGTAGTTGTGCCGGTTGCGATAGCCGCGGGCGAGGCGCCGGTGCAGCTCGATGATTCCGTTGAATCTCCTATGTTTGTCAAGCGGCGAGTTGGGCGCGGGCTGCGGTGGTGAGTTGGCGGTAGATCTCGCGGGCGAGGTATCGCTTCAGGCAGCGACGAATTTCTCGGAGGGTGCGTCCTTCAGCAGTGCGGCGCTCGACGTAGGCGCGAGTTCTTGGGTCCATGCGCATGCGAGTGACGATGGCCATGTGGAGGGCGCGGTTCAGACGGCGGTCACCTCCGCGGTTGATGCGGTGCCGCACGGTGTTGCCCGAGGACGCGGGGATCGGGCTGGCGCCGGCGAGGCTGGCGAACGCAGCCTCGGATCTGATCCGACCTAGATGCGACCAGGACGTCAACGCGACGGCGGCGGTGACCGGGCCGATGCCGGGCTGGTCGAGCAGGCCACCAGCGGGGCTCTGGCGAACAAGGTCTGTGATGCGCTTGGTGATGTCCTTGAGCTCCTTGTCGAGCGCGGCGACCCGTTTGCCGAGCCTGGTGGCCTCGCCACGTGCGGTCGCCGTGGCGAGGGCTTCATCGCGGGCCCGCCATGCGGCAGTTGCGTCGATTTGGGCCTGGGTGAGCGGGCGGCGAGCGTCGATGCCGAGGTCGACGACGCGCAGCAGCGCGGTAAGCGCGTTGATCGTCGCGGTGCGCTCGGTGCTCATGTGGTCGCGGGAGGCGAGCAGCACCTTGACTGCCGCGCGGACCCCATCGTCGGCGCGCGGTTCGCGCAGCTGCGTCTCGTGCAGCGGGAGGGCTGCAGCAGCGATACGGCGTGCATCGAGCGGGTCAGACTTGCCGATCGCGCGGTTCGCGCGGGCGTTCATCCGCGGAGCCTCGACGACCGTGTATCCGTTGTCCGCGGCTACTGCGCGCAGACGAGCACCGTAGGTACCGGTGCCCTCGATCACCCAGAGCACAGTGACGTCACCGCCGGTGCGGCGCCCGGCCCACGTCACGGCCCGGGACAGGCCAGCGGCGGTGGCTGGAAACTGGGCCTCATCAACGATCTCGCCGGTCGGGCAAGCGAGTATTGAGACGGCGTGGTTGCGGGCGTGGGTGTCCACGCCGATGACGAACGGACGAGCATGCGCGACGATAGCCATGGCGATCGACGCTCCTCTCCTCGAGACGGACATGGTCACGGTCGCTGAACGGCCGGCGCCGGTCCGGGAAGAGGTCACTTCGGGGCGAATCTGTGATGGGCCACGACCCGAGGGTCGGGCAGTCTCCTGATGAGGTCACCGAGGTGGGCCGGACGGCGCCGGCTGCGCCGCACCGAGCGGACAATTCAACGGGAAGACACCGCAAGCTGCGGGCCAATTGCTTCGAGAGTCACACCCGGTTCGACACGACCGGTATCCATCCTGACCAGCCGATCCCAGATCAGCCAGAGCCAGACTCACAGATCGCCTCGGTGCCGCCGTTGTTCGCGCGCCCGGTCGCGAAATACGCGAGGAACGCTCACCGCCACCGGCGCAGGGTGCGACCGAGGCGGGCGATCTCCGGGATCGGGCAGGTGTGGAATGTCTCGGCGACTCGCTCCGCGATTCGGCGGCCCTCGGCGAGATCCTTCGCGTGGTAGGCGGATCGCAGTTGCTGCGCGCACTGCCACGCAACGAACACCTCGTCGTGCGCAGGATCTGCCTCGATCGCCGCGGCCAGCCTAACTCGCTGCTTGTCGGTGAGGTTCTCCGCTCCGGCGCGCAGGATGGTCTGGATCCCGTAGAGCGGCTCTCCCTTGCGTCCGCGGTGGCCGAGCGTGTCGTGTTGCACTCTGCGGCGGACCTCGTCGACCGCGGCGGTGCCGAGTTTCACGACATGGAACGCGTCGAGCACCGCGACAGCGTCTTCCAGCTTGTCGTTGATCGCGGTCTTGTATCCGGCGAAGGGATCCAACGCCGCCACCTCCACGTTTTTCCGGAACGCGTCGCCGCGCTCACCGAGCCAAGTCGCGTAGGCCTTCCCGGACCGGCCGGGTACGAGATCCAGTAGCCGCGCACGCACCCGGCCGTGCTCGTCGCGGGTGAGGTCGACCATCCCCGTCAGTTCCTTCGGACCGCGCTTGCGTGGATCGACGTGATGCCAGACATGCTCGTCGACACCGAGCGTCGTGACGCCATCGAACCGGGATTCGTCCGCGGCGAGGCACACGAGTTCGGGCTCGACGGCGCGCCACACGGTCTTCCACGATGTTCCGAGCTGACGGGCGAGCCCAGCGATGGTCGCGTGCTCGCCTCGTAGCTGTCCGATAGCCCAGGCGATAGTGCGCTTCGTGATCGACCCCCGGTGAGCGACCAGCGACGGGGGGCGTGGGGAACGGATTGGTGACAACTGATCGTTAGTGCCGGGAGGCGCTGACGGGGAGGATGTCATCATGCCCGGCCCCTATCCCAGAGAGTTCCGCGAGGACGTCGTCGCTGTCGCTCGCAACCGTGAGAGCGGCGTCACCATCAAACAGATCGCCGCCGACTTCGGTATCAGCGAAGCGACGTTGCAGAACTGGCTCCGTCAAGCCGACGTCGAAGACGGTAACCGTCCCGGCCAGACCGCCGCGGACGCCGCCGAGGCGCGGGAGTTGAAGAAGCGGATCCGGTTGCTCGAGCAGGAGAACGAGGTCCTCCGCCGTGCGGCGGCGTATCTGTCGCAGGCGAACCTGCGGCTTGGTGGCTCCCCAAAATGACGTACCCGCTCGTATCTGAGCTCGCCGACGCGGGGATCCCCGTGACGGTGTCGTGCCGGGTTCTCAAGCTCGCCCGCCAGCCCTACTACCGGTGGCGCAACGACCCCGTCCGGGACGCGGACCTGCTCCGCGCATATCGGATCAACGCGCTGCATGATGCGCACCACGAGGACCCGAGGTTCGGCTACCGATACCTCGCCGACGAGGCCCGCCGAGCGGGGTGGCGGATGAGCCGGCGGACGGCGTGGAAGCTGTGCTCGCAGGCGGGGATTCTCTCGTCCGCGCAACGCCGGCGACGCGGGAAGGGGAAGAAGGCCGGGCCGCCCGTGTTCGACGACCACGTCCAGCGCGTGTTCCGCGCCGATGCCCCGAACCGGCTCTGGCTCACGGACATCACGGAGCATTGGACGGGTGAAGGCAAGCTCTACTGCTGCGCGATCAAGGACGTGTACTCCAACCGAATCGTCGGGTACTCGATCTCAGATCGGATGACCGCGAAACTCGCCGTCGACGCCGTCCGAAATGCTGTCGCGCGCCGCGGTGAGGTCGCCGGATGCATCCTGCACGCCGACAGGGGCAGCCAGTTCCGCAGCCGCGCGATGGCCCGCGAGTTGCGCCGCCACGACATGGTCGGATCGATGGGAAGAGTCGGCGCTGCGGGGGACAACGCGGCCATGGAGTCGTTCTGGTCACTGCTGCAGACCAACGTCCTCAACCAGCAGCGGTGGACCACCCGGCAGGAGCTGCGACTCGCCATCGTCGTCTGGATCGAGCGGAAGTATCACCGCCAGCGCGCCCAGGACACCCTCGGCGGCTTGACGCCCATCGAGTTCGAAGCCAAGCTAACCGAGCCGCTCACACTCGCGGCCTAAACCGAACCTGTCACCAGTTCGCTCCTCACGCCCGGGTGCTGAGGTGGCAGCGGATCTGCTGCGTCCCGCGTTTCATGATGTGGTGCGCGCGGTGCGGATACGTCCTAATGATCCGAAGTGCGCGTCCTTGACGTTGGTCTTCACCGCTTATCCGGGGATCTACATGCACGCGGGACTATCGCACGACTTCCACTACCCAGTCTGCGGTTGCGACGCTTGCGACTCGAACTGGGAGGCCGAAGCCGATGAACTCGAGCAGCAAGTGTTCGCGACCGTCAGCGGCAACTACCGAGAGACGATCGAACGCGGACTTCGCCCCTGGGTCGATTACGCCTTCACCTATCCCGACGGCGCGAGCTCCGGGAAATCCCGCTCCCAAGATCTTCCTGCCCAGCGCCTCAAAGACGCCAAGCCCGTCCTCCGCGACCTTCCCGTCGGATGGAATCACTGGCCGCGCCCGGCCCCGCCTCTTGATCAACACGGCCTAACTGTATGAGGTCATGACGTTGTCGACACGTTCGTGGACTCGGGCGGCCGGGGGCCGGTCGGCGCAGGCGGTGTGGGGCCGATGGTAGTTGTAGTGGTGGACCCAGACGTTGATCGCTTCGCGGCGCTCGTGCTCGGAGTAGAAGGCGTGCGCGTAGAGGCATTCCTCAGAGAGGATCCGCTGGTAGCGTTCGACTTTCCCGTTGTGCCGGGGCGTGTAGGGCCTGGTCCGCTGATGCCGTGAGGCATGCGCGTTCACGGTGCGAACGAAGGTCTTCGCGCGGTAGTTGGAGCCGTTGTCGGTGACCACTCGGAC
>JAKDUN010000173.1 GCA_030457675.1 Brachybacterium sp.
CACGTGCTGGGCGCCGATCCCGATGGTCAGCGGCCAGGCGAGCCGCTCCTCGGGCCGGACGATGGCGTCGGGGGCGATGGTGCGGCCGTCGCCGTGCAGTCTCCAGCGGAACATGGTTCTCCCGGGGGGTGAGGAAGGTCGAGCGGCGATAGGGGCAGGGAGCGGACCTGGCTCAGCGGCCGGGGAAGCTCTTGCGCTGTGCGGTCTCCGCGGTGACGTCGGGGACGCGGTCGAGCAGGGAGCGGGAGCCGCCGTCCCGGGCCCGGAAGTCGGCGAACATCCGGGTGACGTCCGGAGCGCCGAACTCGTCGCGCACCGGGGCGGGCACCGTGAGCATCAGCGCGGCCGCGAGCCCGATCGTCAGGGCCACACCACCGGAGACCAGCCCGGCCCCGGCGGCCATCGCCAGCGAGTTCACGATGACGTCGAGGAAGCCGACGACCACCAGGACCAGCCCGGCGACCACACCGCTGGCACGGGCGCTCACCGCGGGGCGGGACAGCAGCGAGGTGCGCCCGAACAGGGAGACGACCACGAAGCAGACGCACACCACGGCGTCGATGAGATGCAGCATGGGGCTGCCGGGGGCCCGCCCGCCGACGGCGGCGATCGCGGCCAGCAGGTGCCACACCACGGCCGCGGTGTGCATGAGCGCGCTGAACTCGAAGGCCCGCACGCAGTAGACCAGCCAGTCGGTGCGGCGGAACGAGACCGGCATGCTACGCACGAAGGAACGGGAGATCATCAGGCCGAAGGCCGCGACCAGGAACGGCAGGTAGACGA
The DNA here is from genome assembly GCA_030457675.1 of Brachybacterium sp. Lineage (GTDB taxonomy): Bacteria > Actinomycetota > Actinomycetes > Actinomycetales > Dermabacteraceae > Brachybacterium. The sequence continues at coordinate 784 of JAKDUN010000173.1, forward strand.
AGCTGGAGGCGAAGCTCAGGGGGGCGGCGAACTGGAGCTCGAGGGTGTTGTCGGCCAGCGCGGCGACCACCAGGGCGGCCACCACGGCCGTGGACAGCACGTACCAGGACCGCTCCCGGCGCAGTGCGGAGACCAGCACGATCCCCAGCAGCAGGGTGGAGATCACGGCGTTCGCGAAGGCGACCAGGGAGTACGGCCAGCCGGTCGTGAAGGTCCGGCCCACCATCATCACCAGGGCGACCAGCAGGGCCGCCGCGGCCGCGATGCCCACCCCGAGGAGCAGGGTGCGCGCCGCTCGACGCGCCCGGGCCTCGGGGACGTAGCCCTCATGGGCGCGCGGCTCGATACCGAGGATCGCCCCCAGCAGGAGCAGGGAGACGCCGATGCCGATCCCGACAGGCGGGCCGGCGGGCAGGGATGCGAACAGCTTCGGCAGCGAGAGCACCAGGTCCGCGACGACCACGGTGACCGAGGCGGCCAGCGCCGGCAGCATGCCGACGATCCGCAGCACCCGCACCGCGGGCAGCGCCGGCATCGCCGGGACCCAGCGCAGCAGATGCACGAGGACCAGGGCGAGCAGCGCCGAGCCGATCCCGATCTTCCCCAGCAGATCCAGCAGTGGATTGTGGGCGACGGTGAAGGTGGTGGTCAGGGCCGCTGCCAGGCAGATCAGGGCGGCCACATCGCGCAGCGCATCGAAGACGCCGAGCTCCTTGAAGCGGTCGGGGAGCACGAAGCCGTTCCACGGGATCTCGTCTCCGTCCTCCGCGTTCGGCGTGGTGCCCGAGCGGGCGTAGGAGACCGCACCCGGTCGGGCGAGCGGGGCGACCAGCGCCTCCTCCTCGTCCCGGCTGTCGGGGGCCCCGCCGGACACGGGCTCGCCGTCGGGGCCGAGCACCGGGATCGCACCGGTCGCGGCATCCGGCTCTGCACCGTTCGCCGCAGCGGGCTCGGCGCCGGGAGCCGCGAGGTCCAGGGAGCTGAGGTCGACGGTCTCGTGCTCTCCGGGCGGCATCGCCGGGCCGCCGCCGCGGCGGGCGAGCAGCGGGGTGGCGTAGCGATCGAACTCGGCCCGGTCGGGCAGGCGATCGGTGGGCAGATCGTGAGGGTTGCCGGCGGCGAAGATCCAGTCGGCGCCCCGGGGGTCCTCCTCGTGCCGCTCCCTGTCCATCGACCTTCTCTCCTGCTGGTGGGCGGCCACGGGCCGTTCGGGTCCGCATCACGCGTGCGGACGTGCGTCTTGCATCTTAAGGAGACGCCCACCGCTGGGGCCGTCGGCGCGCCGGGGGCGGGCCCGCGGATGCGGTGACCCACGACGCGCGGGGACGGCGCCCGCCACCGCTGGGCGACACCCGACGGAGGCCCGCTACAGGTGCAGGCGGGTGGCGAGTTCGTGGCGCACCGCGCCTCCGCGCAGCGTCAGCAGCAGCACCACCACGGCGATGCTGAGGGCGCCGCAGATCACCGAGGGCACTGCCACCTCCACCCATCCCAGCGCCAGGAACATGATCGGGGTCAGCCCCAGCAGCACCGTCAGCCCGCTGTAGACCACGTAGTCGGCCAGCTCCATCCGGACCACCCGCACCGTGATCAGCAGGCCGATGATCGAGGCGGAGCAGACGATCGGGACCACATAGGTCAGTGACCAGCCGGACCACTGCGTGAGGAAGTCCCAGTACACGCTCACCCCGCCCGCGGCCACCACCAGGTAGACGATGAACTTGGCGAGGTTGCGCCGTTTGCTCACCGCCATCAGCACCACCAGCCAGGTCGCCACGATCCCCAGCCATACGGAGCGCAGCGCCCCGAGGCTCTCGGCGTCGTGGCGGAACAGCAGCTGGGCGAGGAAGGACAGCACGATCACGCCCAGGGAGGTGAGCATCAGCACGCGCAGCACGCGGCGGCGGGAGAAGCGCAGCGGCACCGCCGGGTACGGGCCCGGCGCTCCCGGCCCGCCCGGCTCCGTGCCATGCAGGACGCTGCCGCACAGGGGGCAGTGCTCCCAGTCACCCTCGACCTGGAGCGAGCAGTCGGTGCAGCTCCTCATGCGTCCACCCCCGCGAGCTCCTCCTCGGTGGTCCGGGCGGCCGCGAGGGAGACCTCGACCCCGGCGTCGGTGAGCAGCCGCGCGTACTCCCGCACCGGGGCGGTCTCCACGAACGGGGAGGTGAAGCCGAGGGTGAGCTGCCCGTCGTGGGAGATCGCGCAGAACTGCGGGCGCACCGCGGAGACGTGGAACAGCATCCGCCCCACGTGCGACTGCGCCGGTGCGGGCAGGGTGACGCGGCCGAGGTTGGAGATCGCGACGGTGAGCGAACGGTTGTTCGCGTGGTTGATGAGGCGCAGCAGCAGGTCCTTGAGGGGCCGTGGCACGATCCGGGCCAGCGGCCAGCGTTCCACCTGGATCAGCCGGTGGAGCCTGCGCTCGAGCGCCTCGGGGGTCGCCTCGGCGCTGAACGTCTCCTGGAGGTGGCGGGCGACCGCCCCGGGAGAGTCGTCGCCCTGGCCGTAGGTGTGCTCGACCCGGATGGTGGCGAAGAAGTTCCGTGCTGAGGTCGAGGGGAAGAACTGCCGCAGGTTCACCGGTACCGAGGCCGCCATGGTGGAGGTGGTGTGCGCGCTCTCGTCGGTGCGGCGGATCGCCTCGAAGAACAGCGCGGTGAGGTACATGGTCAGGGCCACCCCCTCGGCCTTGGCCAGGCCCAGCACGGGCGCGGCCGGCATGGTCAGCTCGATCGCGTGGGTGCGGTTGTCGGGCGTGCGGGTGCCGCGCACCCGGTGGATCCGCCGACGCGGCGGGCGCGATGATCCGGGGGTCCCGCCCTCGGCGTCCTCGGCCCACTGGTCCTGCGGTGCGTCGTCCTCCTGGACGGTGAGCACCGCCGGGGCGGCCTCCCGGGTGAAGTCCTGCTCGTGGGAGGAGGGGTCGCGGCGCCGCCGCCGACCGCGGAAGTAGTGGGCGAAGGAGTCCGTGGTCAGCTCGTGCACCTCCTCGGCGGCCTGCGCCCCGGGATGGGTGCCGATCTGGGCCGGCGACGGGTCGGGACATTCGTTCGCCCCCGGGCGGACCTGCTCGGCCGCGTCGTCGTCGGCCGGGGCCTCGCCGGGGAAGCGCCGGCGGGTGTACGTGCTGAGCAGGTCGGTGAGGAACCACAGCGCCCCGGTGCCGTCGGAGAGGGCGTGGAACACCTCGAGCGAGACCCGCCGGCGGTGGTGGACCACCCGGAACAGCAGGGTGCGGCGGTCCGCCCAGTAGAGCGGGGCGCAGACCTGCTCGGTCTCGGCCGTCACCTCGGGCTGCAGGTCGCTGTCCTGGAGGTAGTACCAGAACACGCCGCGGCGCAGCACCGCGTGGTAGAGCGGGAAGCGCTCGTAGGTCTCCTCGAGGGCGGCCTGCAGCAGCGCCGGGTCGACCTCGTGGTCGAGCTCGGCCCCGAGCCGGAACACCTTGGGGTCCACGTCGCTGCGCGCGGCGGGGAAGATGTTCGAGGCGTTGTCCAGACGCACCCAGTGGCGGCGCTTCACGAGGCGGCGCTCCTGGGCGGGCCGTCGTCGAGGAAGTCGTCGATCACCTCATAGGCGTCCTTCAGCGGGCGGGCGAAGCGCGGCAGGGAGATGAAGCCGTGCAGCGCGTTCTCGACGCGGTGCAGCTGCACCTGGTTGCCGGCCCCGGCGAGCGCCTGCGCATACGCCTCCCCCTCATCGCACAGCAGGTCGAGCTCGGCGCTGAGCAGCAGGGTGTCGGGCTGCCCGGTCAGATCTGGCGCCATCAGCGGGGAGACCAGGCGGCTGCGGCGCAGCTCCGGATCGGGGACGTACAGGTCGAAGTAGTCGTTGATCTCGGTGTTGGTCAGCCGGTAGTCCTCGCCGTGATGGCGCACCGAGTCGAAGGGCGAGGTCTCCGGGTCGTGGTCCCAGTGGGTGACGGGGTAGAGCAGGATCTGTCGGCTCGGGGTGCGGTGGCCCTGCTCGCGCAGCAGCAGGGAGACGGCCGCTGCGAGATTGCCCCCGGCGGAGTCGCCGACCAGCACGATCTTGTCGGGGTCCGCCAGGCCCGCGCGGCGGGGGTCCTCGAGCAGCCGGCGCGCGGTGCCGTAGCAGTCCTCGAGCCCGGCCGGGAAGGGATGCTCCGGAGCGAGCCGGTAGTCGACCGACGCCACTCGGCAGCCGGTGAGGTCGGCCATCGTGGCGCAGGCGGGGGTGTAGCTCTCGATGTCGCCGGTGACCCAGCCGCCGCCGTGGAAGAACAGCAGAAGCTCCTCGCGGCGCTGCTCGCGCGGGGCGAACACTCGCACCGGCACGCGCCTGCCGTCCCCGCTGTCGGAGAAGGTGTCCCAGGTGGGCGTGCGGTAGCGCGCCTGTGGCAGCGCGGCCAGCTGCCGCTGCATCCGGCGCACCCTGGCGTAATCCTCCCGCACGTCGAAGCGGGCGGCGGAGACCAGGCGCAGCGCGAGTCGCAGCAGCGGGTTCACGGCTGCCGGTCCACGACGGTGAGGAGCGGGTGCATGACCTCGAGGATAGTCGCCGCGCCTGGGCTCCCGGTCAGAGGAGCGTCCGCTTCTCCCCGGCGAAGCGCACGGCGGGCTCCGCAGTGGGTCGCCCCTCCCCCATCTCCACCACCGGACCGATGAGCAGCCGATGGGTGGCGGCGTCCACAGCGTGGTCGACACGGATCGCGAAGTGGGCGAGGCCTCCGGTCAGGATCGCGTCGCCGTCCTCGGTGCGGGTCACCTCCAGGCCGCTGAGCATGCCCTGCAGGGGTGCCCCCGGGGTGCCGAAGCGGTCGGCGAGGGCCTGTTGGTCGGCGGCGAGCAGGGTGAGGCAGAAGTGCCCGGCCTCCTCCACGGCCTCCGCCGCACGGGACATCCCGTACAGCGCGATGAGCATGGTGGGCGGATCGTAGGAGAGGTCGAGATAGGAGTCGACGGTGACGACGAGGTCATGGGGCCCCTGCCGGGTGCTGGCCACGGCCACGCCCACCGCGAGCAGGTCGCTGAGGCGCCGGTACTCGTCCTGATCGACGGGGCCGGTGGAATCGAGCGGGGCCACCGGTCAGCGGGCCGTCGGGAGCATCCGGGACCGGGCCGAGTCCGAGTCCATGACCTCCTTGCCGAAGGGGAAGCAGGTGACCGGGATGAGCTTCAGGTTCGCCCAGGCCAGCGGGATGCCGATGATCGTGACGGCCTGGGCGATGGCGGTGCCCACGTGGCCCAGCGCCAGCCACCAGCCGGCGATCACGAACCAGATCACGTTGCCCAGCGCGCTGCCCGCGCCGCCGCGACCGGTGTCGACCACCTCGCGGCCGAAGGGCCAGAGCACGAAGCCGGCGATGCGGAACGAGGCGATGCCGAAGGGGATCGTGACGATGAAGATGCAGGCGATCACGCCGGCCAGCAGGTAGCCCAGGAAGAGGGCCCAGCCGGCCGTGAGCAGCCAGATGATGTTCAGGATGAGGGAGAGCAGAGCGCGCATGTCCCCAGCGTAGGCACGGCACCGGGATCTGGGGAGGGGGATGTCCCCCGTCGTGCCCGGTGGAGCACCGCACCCCGGTCGGCATCCGCTGCGCTCGGGCGCGTCGCTCGGGTGCTGCGTTCGGGTGCTGCGTTCGG
>JAKDUN010000174.1 GCA_030457675.1 Brachybacterium sp.
CGGCGCCGTCCTCGTCGGTGTCCTCCGCGGGCGCGGCGTCCGCGTGCTCCTCGGCCTCCGCCTCGGCGGGACCGTCGAGCTGCTCGAGCATCCAGTCGCTGATCGCGTCGTCGTACTCGGCGGTGCGGGTGAAGGCGATGGTGGCGAGCTGCTGGCGCTCCTCGAGGGTGAAGCCGCCGGCCGCGACGGCCTCGGCCGCGATCGAGTAGCCCTCCGGGTCCACGACCACGGCGAGGGACGCGAAGTTCTTCGCGGCCGCGCGCACCATGGTGGGCCCGCCCACGTCGATCTTCTCGATGATCTCCTCGAAGCTGCCGCCGGCGGCGACGGTCTCACTGAAGGGGTAGAGGTTCACCACGACCAGGTCGAAGGCGTCGATCTGGTGGGCCTTGAGCTGCTCCTGGTGCGCGGCGAGGCGCTGATCGGCGAGGATCCCGCCGTGGATGCGCGGGTGGAGGGTCTTGACCCGGCCATCGAGCATCTCGGGGAAGCCGGTGACCTTCTCGACGTCCGTGACCGCGATGCCGGCGTCACGGATCGTGCTGCCGGTGGATCCGGTGGAGACGATCTCCACGCCGTTCTCGGCAAGGGTGCGGGCCAGGTCGACGATGCCGGTCTTGTCGAAGACGGAGAGGAGGGCTCGAGTCAGGGGACGGCGCTCTGTGGTGCTCACGTGGGGTGCTCCTGTTCGGATCTGCGTGCGGTGGACACCCAGGCGGTCGATGTCCACGGTGGTCACTCCCCGGTGGTCCCCCACCTTCGCCAGTCGTGTGGGTCCACCATATCCGGGACCCGACGGTGCGTCCCGACTCAGGAGGCGGCGGTGAGACGCCGCACCACGTCCACCAGCAGCGGCTGCTCGACGGCCTTGATCCGTTCATGGAGGGTCGCCTCGGTGTCCTCCTCGCACACCTCGACCGCGGCCTGGGCGAGGATCCGCCCGGTGTCCACGCCGGCATCGACCTCGATGACGCTGCACCCGGTGATCTTCACCCCGTGGTCGAGGGCATCGCGCACCCCGTGCGCACCGGGGAAGGAGGGCAGCAGGGCGGGGTGAGTGTTGACGATGCGGCCACCGAAGGCTTCCAGCAACGGGGTGCCGACGAGCTTCATGAATCCGGCGAGCACCACCAGTTGCGGACGGTGTGTCGCGACCGCGTCGGCGAGCGCCGTATCCCAGGCGGCCCGGTCGGGATGATCGGCCAGGCGCACCACCTGGGTGGGGATCCCGGCGGCGCGCGCGTGCTCGAGGCCGGTGGCTTCACGGTCGGCGATCACGGCCGTCACGGCGTAGGGGCAGTCCTCGGCGCGCGCGGCGGTCAGGAGGGCGGCGAGGTTCGAGCCGGTGCCGGAGATGAGGACGACGACGGGGAGGCGGGTCACCGCTCCAGCGTAGTCGGGCACAATGGTCCTGATGAACAGCGACTCCCCCTCCGACCCGCCCTCGGACCGGGCAACCACCCGGACCCGACGTCTGACGAGCGCCCTGATCGTGGCGATGCTGGCCTCCTGGCTGCTGATGCTCTCGCCGCTGCCCTATTCACTGTTCTCCGGGCTCACCGGGCTGGTCGCCCTGGTGCTGCTGATCCTGCTGATCGTGCGCGCGTTCCGGGAGCGTCGCTTCACGATGGCGGCGTTCGGCGTCCTGCTCGGGGTGCCGGCCATGCTGCTGATCATCGGCGGGGCGGCGCTCAGCGTCGCGTTCTACGGGCCGATGGCCGAGCTCGAGCAGTGCCGCGCCTCGGCCATCACCGAGCAGGCGCAGTCCGAATGCGAGGCGACCGCGCAGAGCTCGACGGTCGACTGGGTCAACGGTCTGTTCGGCGGCTGAGCCAGCTCTTCCGCCGCGCGCTGCCCGTGGCCGGCGGCTCCTCGGCCCCGGCCGTGCTCTCCTCGGCCCCGGCCGCGTTCCCCTCGGCCTCCCCCATGGCGGAGGCGTCGTCGCGGGCCACCTCCTCGGCCGCACCGTCAGCGGATGCCTCAGCGGCAGGCAGTGCCCAGGCATCGATCTCGTCGTCAGCGCCCTCGGGGTCCTCCTCGGCCGCAGAGGCCGCAGCCTGCACCGGGGCGTTCCGTCGTGCGAAGCGTGCCAGCAGCGCGCTGCGCTCGGCCACGGCATCGTGCCGGCCGCGCTCGCCCCCTTCGCCCTGCTTCTCCGCGTCATCGTGCTCGCTGCGCTCGGCCGCCTCGACCCGTGCCCGGACGGAGCCGAGGGTGCTGCGGGACCATGGGATCAGCGGGCTCACGAGCACCGCGATCACCAGCGCGGTGCTCACCACGACGATGCCGATCAGCGGCAGTGCCAGCGTGCTCATCTGCGGCCCCACGTGCACCAGGCGGCCGTCCCCGATCCCCCCGGTGGACAGACCGGCCAGCAGCAGGCACGCGATGATCACGGCCCCGGGATAGGCCACCCAGGCGGTGATCTGCTCGCGCCGCTCGAGGTGGGCGACGTCCCGCACCAGTCGCACCGCACCCAGCGCCACCGGGATCGTGGGCAGGATCAACAGCAGCCAGAGCGCGGCCGGGAAATCCCCGGGCTCGGGGAGCGCACCCAGGATCGGCAGCGCCGGGAGCACTCCGGTCTCGGCCCCGTCCAGCGAGATGCCGGTGGAGGTCCCCACCCCGATGGTACCGCCGAGCAGCACGGTCAGCGCCCATACCGCCACCAGCGGCAGCAGGGCCAGCTGGATCAGGGTGAGCACGAACCCGCCGGCGATCCCGGGGGCGAGACCGTCGAACAGCGCGGACTGCGCGGGGACGGAGAACAGCAGCATCACCACCACGAACGCCATGCCGAGCCCGAACAGGCCGGTCAGGGCCAGCAGCGCGGCCCGCACGACGTCGCCGTAGGGGGCGGGCAGCAGGTCGAGGACCCGCACCCCGGGCACGGCGTCCGTCGGCTCCCGCCGCAGCGACCAGAGCATGCCGAGGACTCCGCCGACCACCGCGACCATCAGGCCGGAGACCACCGCCGAGGTGATCACCGGCGAGGTGTCCACGCTGCGTCCGATCCCGGCCAGCACGGCCAGTCCGATCGCGTAGACCAGCGCGTACATGCCCAGGGCGGAGCCCGCGTCGCGCAAGGCGCCGCTGCGCAGCACACCGTCGTCCCGCACGGGTCGCAGCGCGCGACCCACCCGCCGCATCGCGAGCGCTGAGAGCAGCAGCAACAGGATCAGCAGGCCGAAGGGGGTCATGGTCACGGGCCCGGCGATCACGCCGGTGTCCACCATGATCCCGCCGCCGTGACCGAGCACGAGGACGCTCAGTCCGATCAGGATCGCGTCCAGCGCCGTCGCACTCGAGTCCGTGCCGGCGACCTGAGCGGCGAGCGCGGGCACCACCACCACGGCCAGTGCGATGCCGAGAGAGGACAGCGCCCCCAGCACGCCCCGGACCAGAGGCGTCGCGATGCTGTCGACTGTGCTGCTCACGCACTTGCTCCTAGGGAAGAGTCACGGTGGGGGCGCGGGGCCTGAGCGGCCATACGTCCCGGCGGAGGGCTCGCCGGTCCATGGTCGCACCCCGACGCGGCTCTCCCGCGCATCTGCGGACGGGACACGGGTCACGGCCTGCGCGCCTCCAGGTGCCGCATAATGGCACGGATGCCTGCCTCCTTCCTGCCCTCCGACGCCGCCGACGAGCCACCGGTGGTGCTGCACGTCCGCACCCAGCGCATCGAGGAAGCGGTGGACCTGCTCGGGCATGTTCCCGCCGAGGTCAGCGGTGCCTGGCTGCGCCACGGGCAGGGGATGGTGGCGCTCGGAGTGGCCTGGTCGGTGCAGACCGCCGGGCCGCACCGCTTCGTGGCCGCCGGCACCGCCTTCCGGTCCCTCGCCGCCCATGCCCGCGTCGACGACGAGGTGCGGGTGCGCACCAGTGGTCTGATCGCGCTGGGCAGCTTCTCCTACGCCGACGGCTCGCAGCGCCCGTCGACGCTGATGGTGCCGCGGGCCCTGCTGGGCGTGCACGACGGGGAATCGTTCCTCACCGTGGTCGGGGTCGACGAGGCCCCGGTCCTGCCCACCTCCTGGCGGGATCTGTTCCCCTCCTCCCCGGCCCCGGCGGACGCCGTGGAGCCGCTCGAGGTCGAGGCCGATCACACCCCGGACGAGTACCAGGACCTGGTGCAGCAGGCGGTCGCCGAGATCCGGGAGGGTCATGCCGAGAAGGTCGTGCTCTCCGAGCGCACCACCGTGCGCACCCCCGAGCCGCTCTCCGCTGCCGTGATGCTGACCCGTCTGGCCCGCGCCTACCCCAGCACCTGGGTGTACCACCTGGAGGGCGTGGTGGGCGCGAGCCCGGAGATGCTCGCCCAGACCGAGAGCGGTCGGGTCTTCTCCCGGGTGCTGGCGGGCTCACGCCCAGTGGCGGACGACGGGGAGCTCGACGAGGTGGATCGGCGCGCTTTCCGCAGCGACTCCAAGGAGCTCTCGGAGCACGCCTTCGCGGTCGACTCGGTGGTCGAACGGCTCGAGGGCCTGGCCGAGGAGCTCGAGGTCTCCCCCGAGCCGTTCGTGCTGCGCCTGCCGGGCCTGGAACACCTGGCCTCGGACGTCTCCGCACGCCTGCGGGGCGGTGCCACCAGCCTCGACGTGGCCTCGCGGCTGCATCCCTCGGCCGCCGTCTCGGGCACGCCCCGGGAGCGGGCCGATGAGATCATCGCCCGTCTGGAACCGCGCGATCGCGGCGGCTACGCCTCCCCGGTGGGGTGGATGGATGCCGACGGCGACGGGCAGTGGGCGATCGCCCTGCGGATGGCGCACCTGGTCGATGAGCGGACCGTCGTGCTGCAGGCCGGCGGCGGGCTGGTGGCAGCCTCCGATCCGGTCTCGGAGCATGCCGAGGCCCTCGCGAAGTGCCGCCCCATGCTGCGGGCGCTGCGCGGCGAGCACGGGGCCTGAGCGCCCGCGAGGTCGACCCTCCGGTGACGCCCGGCCTCAGGTGGGCCGCACGCCGAGGGTGATCTCGACGCTCTGCACGGTGCCGTCCCGCACCACCTCCAGCTGGTGGCTCGAGCCGACCTCCAGCCCGCGCACCACCCCGGTCAGGGCCGCGGCCCCGCCGACGGGCGAGTCGTCGACGGAGATGACGAGATCCCCCGTGCGCAGCGAGGACTCATCGGCCGGGCTGTCCGGCTCGATGCTGACCACCTCGGCGCCGCTGTAGGTGGCCCCGTCGGCTGCGGCGTTGCCGTCCGTGCTGGTCACTCCCACGAAGGCGTGCTCAGCCGTGCCGTCCTCCTGGAGCTGCTCGGCGATCATCGTCGCGGTGCTCGCGGGGATCGCGAAGCCGAGCCCGATGCTGCCGGCCTGGCCGGAGGCATTGGGGATGCCGGCGATCGCCGTGTTGATGCCGATCACCTGACCGGCCGCGTCCACGAGCGGTCCGCCGGAGTTGCCGGGGTTGATGGCGGCGTCGGTCTGCAGCGCCGAGGTGTAGGTGGCCTCCGCGCCGTCACCCTCCTCCCCGGAGGCGGTGACCGGACGGTCCACCGCGGAGATGATGCCAGTGGTGACCGTGTTCTCGAGCCCCAGCGGGGTGCCCAGCGCCATCACCGGCTGCCCCACCTCGACGGTCGAGGAGTCAGCGAAGGTGGCGGGCTGCAGTCCCTCCGGCGGCGAGTCCATACGGATCACGGCGAGGTCGGTGGTGGGGTCGGTGCCGACGACGGTGGCGGCGTAGCTCAGGCCGTCGCTGGTGGAGACCTGGATCTGCCGCGCCCCGGCGACGACGTGGTTGTTGGTGAGGATGGTGCCCTGCTCGTCGAGGACCACCCCGGTGCCCTGGCCGGTACCGCCATCGGTCGCGACCCGGATCGCGACCGCGCTCGGGGCGACCTGTTCCGCGACCGTGGCCCAGTTCGGGGCCTCGCCGGTGATGGCGGCCGCCGGCTGCGCCTCGCTCGACGTGCCGGGCGCGGGCTGGGAGGTGACCTGCGGGTCCGGGTCCAGGAACTGGTCATAGACGACGACCCCGCCGAGGGTCGCGCCGCTGGAGAGCAGCATGCCCAGGACCACCAGAGCGCCGACCCCGCCCCAGCCCGGGCCCCGGCGGGGCCGCGTCGCGGCGCCGGGGTGCCCTGCTGCGGGGCCCAGGGCCGGAGCGTCTCCACCGTGAGGCGGACCCGCGGCGAATGACGCCGAGCTCGGGGCCATCGGGTCGTAGGCGGGGCTCGGGGCGATCGGCGCAGTCTGTGTCGTCGGCGGGAACTGCGCGGTCTGCGAGGTCTGTGCAGACTGCGGGGTCTGCGGGGTCTGAGCAGTCTGCGCGTACGGTGCGGGTTCGGCGGAGGTCGCCGCCGGGCCCGAGGGGTACCGGCCCGGGACGTCGTAGCCCCAG
>JAKDUN010000175.1 GCA_030457675.1 Brachybacterium sp.
GAGGCTTCTGACCGGGGATCTACTCGGTGCCCGCGACAGGATTCGAACCTACGACCTTCTGCTCCGGAGGCAGACGCTCTATCCACTGAGCTACGCGGGCGGACTTGGGAAGTCTAGCAACATCTGCGGGTGGTGGAGCGCGTCACCGTCGTGACGGACCGCGGGTGTGAGAGGGACCTCACCGCAGCAGCGGCAGCTGCGCGCCGTGCAGCACCGCCGAGGGGTCAGCGGCGATACCCAGGCCGCTCGGCTCCGCGCCGGAGCGCACCAGCAGGTCACCGACCGCCGCGATCATCGCGCCGTTGTCGGTGCACAGGCGCGGCGGCGGGATCCGCAGCTCGATGCCCGCCGCATCGCACGCCGACTGCGCGACCGCGCGCAGGCGTGCGTTCGCGGCGACGCCGCCCACGATGACGAGGGTGTCCAGGTTCCGCTCGCGCACGGCCCGCAGCGACTTCTTCACCAGCACGTCCACCACGGCCTGCTCGAAGGAGGCGGCGATGTCTGCGACCGGGACCGGCTCTCCCGCGCGCTCGAGGGTCTCGACCGTGCGGGCCACGGCCGTCTTGAGACCGGAGAAGGAGAAGGTGAACGGCGCGTCCTTCGGGCGCAGCATCGCGCGCGGGAAGGAGAAGGCTGCAGGATCGCCGTCGACGGCGGCGCGGGAGATCGCGGGGCCGCCGGGATAGCCCAGGCCCAGCAGGCGGGAGACCTTGTCGAAGGCCTCTCCCGCGGCATCGTCGAGGGTGTCCCCGAGATGCTCGATGGGGTCGCGCACCAGATCGCCGACGGCGAGGATCGAGGTGTGGCCGCCGGAGACGATGAGCACGATGCTGCGTTCGGGCAGCGGGCCGTGCTCGAGGATGTCCGCGGCGGCGTGCCCGGCCAGGTGGTGCACGCCGTACAGCGGCTTGCCGAGCGCCCAGGCGATCGATTTCGCGGCGGCGAGGCCCACGTGCACGGCGGTGGCGAGCCCGGGCCCGGAGGTGACGGCGATGTGCGAGACGTCAGCCAGGTCCACACCGGCGTCATCGAGCGCGATCCGCAGGGTGGGCACGACGGCCTCGAGATGGGCGCGGGCGGCGATCTCGGGGACCACTCCGCCGAAGTCGGCGTGCTGGGCGGCGCTGGAGGCAAGGCCCTGGCCCAGCAGGACGCCGTCGGAGACGAGGCCGAAGCCGGTCTCGTCGCAGGAGGACTCGACCCCGAGGACGATCGGGGGCGCGAGGGTCGTCACCGCAGGATCGACATCGGGTCGGAGTAGTTGCCCGCCTCGTCCATCTTCGCGAAGTGCAGGTGGCACCCGGTGGAGCGGCCGGTGGAGCCGACGTAGCCGATGGTCTCGCCGGCGCTGACCGAGGCACCCACCGAGGTGTTGTAGCCCTGCAGGTGGTAGTAGCCGGTGACGACCCCGTTGCCGTGGTCGATCTTCACGCGCTTGCCGGAGGCGCCGTTGTACTCGACGGCGATGACGGTGCCGGACTGGGCGGCGGCCACGGGAGTGCCGCAGGCGGAGCCGAAGTCGACGCCGTTGTGGCCCTTGAAGTAGCCGAGGACGGGGTGCATGCGCCCGCCGAAGCCGGAGGTGATGGGGCCGCTGACCGGACGCAGGTAGCCGTCCTCACCAACGGGCTCGGCGACCTCGGCCTCTTCGACGGGCTCGGGGACGGAGACCTCGATGCCGGTGTCCGCGGCGTCCTCAGAGGCCTCGGCCTCCTCGGAGACCGGGGAGGTGCGCGTCTCGGCGCGGCTGGCGTCGGCGTCGTCGGTGCGGGCCTCGACCGCCGCCTCGGCGGCGACCTCGGCCGACGGGAGAGCGACCGGCGCGGGGGCCTGAGCGGCAGGCGCGGCGGGCTGGGGCTGAGCCTGGGCGATCGTCTCGCCCTGCGGGGCGGTCTCGTCGATCCCCGCGGCAGCGGCTGCCAGCGGAGCCGCGATCGTGGCGGTGGCGAGAACGCCGAGCACGCCGACCTTCACCGCTCCGGCAGAGACGGCGGAGTCCCGATGGGTGCCTCCGGCCAGACGGTGCTTGCGCACCGTTGCACGTCCATCCGAGCGATGATTCGCCACGTGGTGACCTCTTCCATTGCGAGTGTGTAGATCTCGTCCAAGCGTCTGTCTGATCGTGACGCCGGACAGGGGAAGCACGCGTCGCCGAACAACCTCGAACAACTTACGTGCCTCCCACCTGGCATGACGAGAGTCCCCACCGGGTCATTGCCAAGTTTTTGCCGAGATGCCCCAAAGGTTGCCCGATCTTGACGAGCAGGCCCCGCCACGCGGGAACCAGGTCACGTCTGCGGGGCCCCGGAGCCTTCGCAGATCACAGTCCGCCGACGGCCGCCCCGCGCGAGACCGCCGTGCGCGCGGGGCCCGGCTGCACCCCGATCTCCGTATGCTCCCAGCGGGCGGCGTCTAGAGTGGCGCCATGTCGACCCCGGACCAGAACGCTGCCCCCGGCACCGCGCCCGTGCGCGTGGTCGTGATCGAGGACGAGCTGACGATCACCCGTGCGATCACCGATCGGCTCACCGCCGAGGGATGGGAGGTCACCACCGCCCCCGACGGCCCCTCCGGCGTGCGCGCCGTGACCGAGGTGCGCCCGGACGTGGTGGTGCTGGACGTGATGCTCCCCGGATTCGACGGCCTGGAGGTGTGCCGTCGGATCCAGGCCGATGAGCCCGTGCCGGTGCTGATGCTGACCGCGCGCGACGACGAGACCGACATGCTGGTGGGGCTCGGCGTGGGCGCCGACGACTACATGACCAAGCCCTTCTCCATGCGCGAGCTGGTCGCGCGGCTCAAGGCCCTGCTGCGGCGGATGCGCCGGGTCGGGACGCCGGCGCCGAGCGAGGCCGAGAAGCAGGACGCCCTGGAGTTCGGCGATCTGGTGATCGACCGGGCCGGGCGCCGGGTGATGCGCGCCGGCGCTCCCGCGCACCTCACCCCCACCGAGTTCGATCTGCTGCTGTGCCTCGCGAACGCCCCCGGCACCGTGCTCACCCGGGAGCAGCTCCTGGCCGACGTGTGGGACTGGGTGGATGCGACCGGCACCCGCACCGTCGACTCCCACGTCAAGGCGCTGCGTCGCAAGCTCGGCTCCGATCTGGTGCGCACCGTCCACGGCGTGGGATACGCCCTCGAGATCCCGGAGGACCCTGAGGCGGGCGCAGCGGCAGGTGGCACCGGCCCGGACGCCGCCGGCGGACCGTCGGACCTCTCCTCGATGCCCACGCCGAACCTGCCCGACGACGACTCGTGCCCCCTCCCCCGGACGGCGCCGAGGCTCCCCACCGCCGGGTCCCGGAGCGGCTGGACGTCCGGCCGCTGGACCGGTTCCGCTCCTTCAAGGTCAAGCTCGGGATCCTGGTGGGGGCCAGCGTCGCCGTCACCGCGCTGCTCACCCAGGTGAGCATCCGGGCCGGTATCGCACCACTGCTGGCGCTGCCGCTGGTGGTGCTCGCCGCCCTGGTGTTCACCCAGCTGCTCGCCCGCGGCATGACCTCCCCGCTGCGAGAGATGACCGGTGCCGCCCGCGCGATGGCCCACGGTGATTACAGCCGCACCGTCCGCACCACCAGCCGCGACGAGGTCGGCCAGCTGGCCTCTGCGTTCTCCACCATGGCCTCCGAGCTCGAGCAGACCGATCGGATGCGCCGCGACCTGGTGGCGAACGTTTCCCATGAGCTGCGCACCCCGGTGACCGGGCTGCGCGCTCAGCTGGAGAACCTGGTGGACGGGGTCACCGAACCGGATCCGGCCGCGCTCGAGGTGGCGCTGACCGAGACCGAGCGGCTCTCGCAGCTGGTGGACCACCTGCTGGACCTCTCCCGCCTCGATGCCGGAGTGGTCGAACTCGACGTCGAGGCGGTCGAGCTCACACCATTCCTGCACGAAGTGGTCGACGCCGCCTCCCTCGCCTCCGGCGGCCGTCACGTGCGCTGGATCATCGACGTCGAACCCGCCGATCTGGCGGTCCCTGCCGACGCCGCGCGACTGCACCAGGTCATCCACAACCTGTTGGAGAACGCCGCCCGCCACTCCCCGGCCGATGGTCGCATCCACGTCTCCGCCGCTCGCACCGCGCAGGACGACGGAGTACGGATCGACGTCCACGACGAAGGGCCCGGCATCGCCCGCGAGGACCGCTCCCGGGTGTTCGAGCGCTTCCAGCGCGGCGGCTATGCCGACACCTCCGGGGGCACCGGCCTGGGACTGGCGATCGCGCGCTGGGCCGTGGGGCTGCACGGCGGCACCATCGAGGTGCTCGACGATCCCCGCAGCGAACACGCCCGAGACGGGCGCTCCTCCCTGATCCGGGTTGTGCTGCCGGACACCGTCGCGGCCTCGTGATGTCACGCACCCCACAGCATCTGCGCCGGTCGAGCCCCGAGGACGGTGCACGGTGAGCATCTCCTGGCGCTAGGCTGGGAGCATTCCATATCACCCGACCGTGAGAAGGCTGGCGATCTCAGAGTGTCACAGCAGACACAGGACTCCGACTCCCCGGAGTTCGGCCCGAATCAGTGGCTCGTGGACGCACTCCGCGAGCAGTGGCGCGAGGACCCCTCGAGCGTCGATTCCAGTTGGGCGGAGTACTTCTCCGCCAAGGGGTCGGTGACCACCGACGCCTCCCCCACCGAGAGCCCCTCCGAGTCCTCCGCGACGTCACCGTCGACGCCGGCGGATTCCGCCGCTCCCCCCTCGGGAACAGCAACGCAGGATGCCCCGGCGCAGCAGGCCGACCCCGGAGGGTCGCCGGCACCCGCGCCCTCCAGCTCCTCCACCGCCGCGACGTCCGAGCCCGCCCAGGGCGCGTCGGCCACTTCCGACTCCACCACGTCGGCCGCCGTTCCCGCGGCCACCTCTCAGCCCTCGAAGGATTCCCCTGCTGTGAACGCCGAAACCGCCAAGGACTCCGCCGCCTCCACGCAGCCCGCCGTGTCCACCACCTCGGACCGCCCGGCGAAGGTCCCCACCACCACCGCGCAGATCCCGGCGGTGGAGCTGCGCGAACCCGAGACGGTCAAGCTGCGTGGGCCGGCCGCGGCGATCGTGCGCAACATGGCCGAGTCACTCGAGGTGCCCACCGCCACCTCGGTGCGCGACGTCCCCGTGAAGCTCCTGTTCGACAACCGCATGGTCATCAACAACCACCTCAAGCGCCACCGTGCGGGCAAGGTCTCCTTCACCCACCTGATCGGCTGGGCGATGATCGAGGCGATCACCGAGGTCGACGACATGAACAACGGGTTCGATGTCGACGAGAAGGGCAAGCCGCTCCTGCTGCGGCGCGAGGACATCAACTTCGGTCTCGCCATCGACATGCCGCGACCCGACGGCTCCCGCGGTCTGGTGGTGCCGTCCATCAAGGCCGCCCAGCGCTTCGACTTCCAGGGCTTCTGGAAGGCGTACGAGGAGGTCGTGCGGAAAGCCCGTGCCGGCAAGCTCACGATGGACGACTTCTCGCACACCACGGTCTCGCTGACCAACCCCGGCGGCATCGGCACCGTCCACTCGATCCCCCGCCTCATGCAGGGCCAGGGCGTGATCGTCGGCGTCGGCGCGATGGACTACCCCGCGCAGTTCCAGGGCGCGAGCCCCGCCACCCTCGCCGAGCTCGCGGTCTCGAAGGTCATGACGCTGACCTCGACCTACGACCACCGCATCATCCAGGGCGCCGCCTCCGGCGAGTTCCTCAAGCGGATGGGCGACAAGCTGCTGGGCAAGGACGGCTTCTACGACCGCGTCTTCGCCTCGTTGCGCCTGCCCTACCAGCCGGTCCGCTGGGTTCCGGACAACCCCTTCAAGCACACCACCTCCGAGCGTCTGGCCCGGGTGATGGACATGATCCACGCCTACCGTGTGCGCGGGCACCTGATGGCGGACACCGATCCGCTGCAGTACAAGGTGCGCACCCACCCAGATCTGGACGTCGAGACCTACGGGCTGACCCTGTGGGACCTGGAGCGCTCCTTCCCCACCCGTGGGCTGGGCGGCAAGTCCCACATGTCTCTGCGGGACATCCTCGGGGTGCTGCGCGACGCGTACTGCCGCACCATCGGTGTGGAGTACATGCACATCTCCGACACCGAGGAGCGCGCCTGGATCCAGCAGCAGATGGAGACCCCGCGCAAGCCGTTCGACAAGGGCGAGCTGACCCACATCATGGATCGTCTGAACTCCGCCGAGGCGTTCGAGACCTTCCTGCAGACCAAGTTCGTGGGGCAGAAGCGCTTCTCCCTCGAAGGCGGCGAGGCAGTCATCCCGATGCTCGACGCGGTGCTGGACGGCGCTGCGCACGACGGGATGGACGAGGTGGCCATCGGGATGAGCC
>JAKDUN010000176.1 GCA_030457675.1 Brachybacterium sp.
AATCCCGCCGCTACCGCCCATGACCTGGGGATATGCCAGGTCGACGAAGGCCCCCCCCCGATGCCGTGGGGGCCCTCGCGCGGGGCGGGCGCCCGGGTCGGGAACGTGCCCGACCGGCAGCATACGCGAAGAACCCCCAGCTGCCCAGTCCTTGTCCGCCCCCGCTCCTGCGGGCCGACGGCTCGCCGCCGACGGACTCCGATCGTCAACGGGCCTACTTCACCGCGCCGCGGAGCCCCCGGCGGCTGCCGCCACGCCCTGCTCCGACCGGCGGATTCCGGTGGTAGCGTGATCCGCCGTCGGTGAAGCTGCCGCACCGCCTCTTGGTGGGTGCTGCACGGCGCTCCGAGGCGCCCTTCTCATTCCCCAAGGAGAACATCTCCTATGGTCGACCTCCGCCTCGATGCCCAGTGGATCGACTACGCGATCATCGCGTTGTACTTCATCTTCGTCCTCGGAGTGGGCTGGTACGCCAAGCGCGGCGTCTCCACCTCCATCGAGTTCTTCCTCTCCGGGCGCTCCCTGCCTGCCTGGGTCACCGGCCTCGCCTTCATCTCCGCCAATCTCGGCGCCGTCGAGATCATGGGCATGTCCGCCACTGGCGCGGAGTACGGCATGCCGACGATGCACTACTTCTGGGTCGGCGCCGTCCCGGCGATGCTGTTCCTCGGCGTGGTGATGATGCCGTTCTACTACGGCTCCAAGGTGCGCTCGGTCCCCGAGTTCATGCGCATGCGCTTCGGCACCGGCGCGCATCTGGTCAACGCGATCAGCTTCGCGATCGCCCAGCTGCTGATCGCCGGCGTGAACCTGTACCTGCTGGCCATGATCGTGCACCGGCTGCTGGGCTGGCCCCAGTGGGTGGGTCTGATCGTCGCCGCCGCGTTCGTGCTGTTCTACATCACCGTCGGCGGCCTCACCGCCGCGATCTACAACGAGGTGCTGCAGTTCTTCGTGATCGTCGCAGCGCTGCTGCCGCTGACCCTCATCGGCCTGCACCGCGTGGGCGGCTGGGACGGCCTGAAGGAGCGCGTCGCCGGTGACGGCATGGGCGGCGCGGAGCAGCTGCACACCTGGCCCGGCCAGGCGCTGTCCGGCTTCGACAGCCCCGTGCTGTCCGTGATCGGCATCGTGTTCGGCCTCGGCTTCGTGCTCTCCTTCGGCTACTGGACCACGAACTTCGTCGAGGTCCAGCGGGCGATGGCCAGCAAGTCCATCACCGCCGCCCGGATGACCCCGATCATCGGCGCCTTCCCCAAGATGCTGATCCCGTTCATCGTGATCGTGCCGGGCATGATCGCCGCCGTCCTGGTCGGCGAGCTCACCGACTACAAGCAGCTGGACCACGGCGGCAGCGCCGAGGCCGCCGCCGCCACCGGCGTCACCTACAACGACGCCCTGCTGCTGCTGATGCGCGACGTGCTGCCCAACGGCCTGCTGGGCGTGGCGATCGCCGGTCTGCTGGCCGCGTTCATGGCCGGCATGGCCGCGAACATCTCCGCCTTCAACACGGTGGTCAGCTACGACCTGTACCAGCAGTACGTGAAGAAGGACGCCCCCGACGATCACTACACCATGGTGGGGCGCGTCGCGACGGCGGCGGCCTGCGTGATCGCGATCTTCACCGCACTGATCGCCGGGCAGTTCTCGAACCTGATGGACTATCTGCAGACCCTCTTCGGGTTCTTCAACGCCCCGCTGTTCGCGACCTTCATCCTGGGGATGTTCTGGAAGCGGATGACCGCGACGGCCGGCTGGACCGGTCTGGTCTCGGGCACCCTCGCGGCCGTCGCCCTGTGGGCCTCCTCCACCTTCTTCGGAGTGTTCGAGCTGCCCGGCCAAGGCCTGGCCTTCGTCAGCGCCGCCACCGCGTTCGTGGTCGACATCGTCGTCTCCGTCGTGGTCACCCAGTTCACCGCCCCCAAGCCCGCCCATGCGCTGAAGGGGCTGGTCTACTCGGAGACCCCGAGAGCGGACCTGGTCGACCTCGAGGAGAAGGACCTGCCGCTCTGGCGCCGTCCTGTCCCCATGGCCGGCCTCGGACTGATCCTGGTCATCATCCTGAACATCGTCTTCGCCTGAGCGCGGACGGAGGAGAGAACTCATGAGTGCACACAAGGCTCAGACCCCCGGCACCGGCGGCGCCGCTGCCCACGGCGTTCCCGCCGACGACTCCCCTGCCGATGGCGTCCCGGCCGACGGCGCCCCTGCCGACGCCATCCCCGCGGACGCGACGGTCCAGACCGCCGGCGCCTTCGACATCCGCAACTTCATCGGCACCCTGCTGGGCCTGTTCGGCCTGATCCTGGTCGGGGCGGGCGCGTTCGCCTTCGACGAGGGGGCGGCCGCGAAGACCGACGGGCTCAACGCCAACCTCTGGGCGGGGCTCGCGATGCTGGTCATCGGCATCCTCTTCGTTCTCTGGACGAAGCTGGACCCGATCCGGATGGTCGTCCGCGACAACGAGGCCGGCGCCGAGGAAGCCCACGACATCTCGGCTCTGGACTGATCCCGGCGGGGCGGAGAATTCTCTGTCCTCACCCGCTCTTCGGCCACCTGGCCCGCGTAGCATCGACGCCGACGCCACCGATCCGAAGGAGCACGAGTGACCGAGCAGTCCCGCCCCGCCACCACCGCCGCAGGAACGTCCGCCGATGCGTCGGCCACCGCCCCGACGCCCGCGCCTCCCGAGGACCACCTGGTCACCACGCTGCACTCGTTGTCTCTTCCCGGTGGTCCGCTCGACTACACGGCCACCACCGGCACCGTGGTGCTGAAGGAGGAGCCCGAGGGCGAGGAGTACGGGCGCGGTGCGGCATACGCGGAGCTGTTCTCCGTCTCCTACCTCGCCCAGGGCTTCGAGACGGCCGAGCGTCCCGTGGTGTTCGCCTTCAACGGCGGGCCCGGCGCTTCGACGGTGTGGCTGCATCTGGGGCTGCTGGGCCCGCGCCGGGTCGACGCGGGTGATGCGGGAGCACCGGCCGCTCCCCCGCACCACCTGCTGGACAACCACGAGACGATCCTGAAGGACGCAGACCTGGTGGTCGTCGACGCGATGACCACGGGCTTCTCCCGTCCCGCGCCCGGTCAGAAGCCCGCTCGCCATCACGGTCTGGCGGAGGATCGTGATCTGATCACCGCCTTCGTCATCGACTGGCTGACCCGCCATCAGCGCTGGACCTCCCCGCTCTATCTGGCCGGGGAGTCCTACGGCACCACCCGTGCCTCCGCCGTGGCCGCGCACCTCATGGACCGCTACTACGTGGCGATCGCCGGGATCGCGCTGATCTCTCCGGTGCTGGACTTCGGCACGATCCGCTTCCATGCCGGCAACGACCGCCCCTACCTCCACTACCTGCCCACCTATGCGGCGATCGCCCATGCGCACGGCAAGCACGAGGATCGGATGCTGCAGGACGTGGTCGATGAGGCCGAGGCCTTCACCGAGCAGGAGTACCCGGCGCTGCTCGCCGCCGGGCTGCGGCTCGCACCGGAGCAGAAGCAGGAGGCCGCCGCCCGCATCGGCGCCCTGATCGGGGTGGATCCGGAGTGGGTGGAGCGCGCCGACCTGCGGATCGAGCACATGGCCTTCCTCGCCGAGCTGCAGCGCGATCAGGGCCTGGTCACCGGCCGGATCGACGGCCGGTTCACCGCCCCGGCCGGGAACGGCAACGCCCCGGCGATGGAGACCGACCCGTCGATCGACCAGCTCGCCCCCGCCTACACGGCCACGATCAACCAGTACCTGCGCGGGGAACTGGACTTCTCCAGCGACGTGGTCTACGAGATCATGTCCGGCCGCGTGCACCCCTGGAGCTACAAGGACTTCGAGAACCGCTCGGTGGAGGTCGCCTCGGACCTCTCCCGGCTGCTGCGGAAGTCTCCGCACACCAAGGTGCTGGTCTCCCACGGCTACCACGATGCAGCCACTCCGTTCCACGCCAGCGAGCACGTGCTCGCTCAGCTCGCGATCCCGCGCGAGGACTACAGCGAGCGGATCCGCATCGAGTACTACGAGGCGGGGCACATGATGTACTGCCACGAGCCCAGCCGGCTCGCGCTCTCGCAGCATCTGGCGGAGTTCGTCACCGGCGAGGAACCCGCCACCACACCATCGGACAGCGCCGACGAGGCGGAGGTCGACCCGGCGGAGTGACGCAGCGGCGTGACGCGGCGGAGTGAGCCGCGGCCACCGATCGTGCGCGGAGGACCGATCCGAGGCCGGTGCATAGGTCCTCCGCGCACAAGGGCGGGCGGCCCAGGCGGAATGGCGGGTGCAGGACCGCCGTGCTCCCTCACCCCGTGGGCGGCGCGAGCTTCCCGAGCGTCTCGTTGAGGGCCTCGGTCGAGGAGGGGTGGGTCCAGATCCCGTTCTTCAGCTGGGTCGCGGTGGTGCCGGTGCGCATCGCGAGGGCGATCAGATTGATGACCTCCTGCGCATCGACGTGGAACAGTCGCGCGCCGAGGATCTGATCGGTGCCGGCGTCGACCACGATCTTCACCAGTCCGCGCGGGTCGGCCACCGCTTTCGGCCGTGGCATCGCCTTGATCGTGGCGACCTTCTGGCTGGCCATCAGGATCTCTCGTCCCTCGGCGAGGGCCTCGGTCGCGGTCAGGCCCACGGCCGCCAGCGGCGGAGTGAGGAAGGTGGTGGTGGGTACGCCGACGCGGTCGGCGGTGGTGCGGGCGCCGTCGCCGGTCAGCTGCGCCAGGACCACCCGGAAGTCGTCCAGCGAGAGGTAGGTCTGCTGCGCTCCGCCGTGGACGTCGCCGATCGCGAACACCCCGTCGGCGCTGGTGCGCAGGCGCGCATCGACCACGATCGCGCCGCGTTCGTCGATGTCGATGCCGGCGGCCTCCAGGCCCAGGCCCTCGGTGGCGGGGCGGCGGCCGGTGGCCAGCAGCACCACGTCGGCCTCGATCCTGTGCTCGGCCCCGTCGACGTCCGCGACGACGGCGGCGGCCGAGGGGCCGTCCTCGATCGCGGTCGCCGAGGCCGTGTTCAGCACGGTGACCCCCGCGTCCTGGAGCACCGCGGCGACCTCCGCGGCGACGTCCTGGTCCTCTCCGGGCAACAGGCGCTCGCGGCGGTTCAGCACCGTCACCTCGGCACCGTATCCCGCGAACATCGAGGCGAACTCGAGACCGATCGGTCCGGCACCGATGATCGCGAGGCGGGCGGGGAAGGGGGAGACATGCTGGAGCGAGGTGGAATCGTGCACCCGCGCGGAGTCGACGCCGGGCAGATCCGGTCGCACGGGAGCGGCGCCGGTGTTCACGACGACTGTGCGGGCGGTGACGGAAAGGGTGTCCTCGCCGCCGGTGACCTCGACGGTCCGCTCGCCGACGAAGCGGGCCCGGCCGTCGATCAGGGTGACGGTCTCGAGGTCGGCGAGCATCGCATGGTTGACCTCGCGCATCGCTCCCACGACCGTGTCGCGGCGGGCGACGGCGCGGTCCCAGAACTGCTGGGGGTCCTCGTCCTCCCGGCGCTGGTCGGCATCGTGGATCAGGGTCTTGGTGGGGACGCAGCCGATGTTGATGCAGGTCCCGCCGTGCATGGTGTCGAACTGCTCGATCATCGCGACGCGGGTGCCGGTGGCGGCGAGGGCCGCGGCGAGGGTCTTGCCGCCCTTGCCCCAGCCGATCACCAGCAGGTCGACGTCCAGATCCGGGGAGATGTGCTCGGAGAAGTCCATCCCGCCACCGTAGACCTCCCCGGAGGGGCTCGTCCGTGATGGACTGTCCCCATGTCGAGCCCGCTCATCGAAGACCATGCCCTGCTGTCCGACCAGCGCGCCGCCGCGCTCGTGACCCGGGAGGGGGACATCGACTGGTTGTGCCTGCCCCGCTTCGACTCCGACGCGATGTTCTGTGCGCTGCTGGGCACCGAGGAGCACGGGCACTGGTCGCTGCGGATCGCGGACGGCGAGGTGCTCTCTCGTCGCTACCTGCCGTCGACGATGGTGATGGAGACGGTGTGGCGCTCCCCCACCGGCACCGCGACGGTCACCGAGTTCATGCCGATCACCGACGGCGGCACCGGCTCCGGCCGCACCACCGCCGCCGGAGCTGCGACCCACGATGAGGCCACCGGTGGTGCGGCGACCGGCGCCACCCCAGGTTCCAGCCCCGGCAGCGCCTCCTCCCTGGCCGGGGACGTCGACGACCTCGCCGACCTGGTGCGCAGCGTCGAGTGCCTCGAGGGGGAGGTCGAGGTGGTCCAGGAGCTGAAGATCCGTTTCGAGTACGGGCAGGCGGTGCCGTGGGTGCGCCGCGGCGAGGACGTCGCCGGGGACCAGGCGCTGATCGCGG
>JAKDUN010000177.1 GCA_030457675.1 Brachybacterium sp.
CGGCCGTGTCGCCGCCCAGCCCCGGCTCGGGGTCAGGCGGTCACGTCCGCCGTCATGGCGCGGTGGCGTGCCGCGACGGCCCCGGCCAGGCCCAGCGCGATCCCGAGCACGAGCCAGCCGAGCAGCCAGGTCAGATCGCCCGACGGGTCGATCCAGCCGCCGCCGATCGCCCCGCGGAAGGCGTCCACGGCGTGGGTCATCGGCAGGTACGGGTGCAGCACCTGGAAGAAGCGCGGCAGGGTCGGGGTCGGGTAGGTGCCGCCGGCACCGGAGATCTGCAGCGCGATGAGCACCAGGGCCACGAACTTCCCGACCGGCCCGAACAGGGCGCCGAAGCCGTGGTTCAGTGCGACGAAGACCGTCGACGTCAGCGCGGCCAGGCCCAGCATCAGCGGGAGATCGTCCATCGTCACCCCCACGAACCGGTGCAGGGCGACCACCGCGATCACGGACTGGATCAGCCCCAGCACGATCGCGGGGAGCAGACCGCCGGCCAGCAGCCGCACCGCATCTGCGCCGCGCGCCGCCGCCTGCGCGGAGAACGGCGGCATCATCAGGAAGATCGCCATGCCGCCCACCCAGAGGCTGATCGCGAGGAACAGCGGGGCGAGACCCTCGCCGAAGCGGCCCAGGTCGTGCTGGCGCTCGAAGCTCATCTGCACCGGCTCCGAGGCGACACCGGCCAGCTCATCGCTCTCGTCGTCGGTGTAGGAGGGGACGTCGTCCTTCGACTCCTCGAGCCCGTCGTGCAGCTCCGCGGAGCCGTCGGCGAGCTGCTCCGCCCCGTCGTCGAGCTCGACCGCGCCGTCGGCGAGCTCCTGCGCGCCGTCGTCGACCTGCCCGGCCCCGGTGGACAGCTCCTGCGCACCGTCGGCGAGCTCCCCGGAGCCGTCGGCGAGCTGCCGCGCCCCGGACTCCGCGTCGGTCGCTCCGTCGGCGAGCTGCGAGGCGCCGCCCTGGAGTTCCCCGGTGCCGGCCGCGAGCTCCTGCGCACCGCTGCGGGCCGTGCCGACCCCGTCGGTGTAGCGGGTGACGCCGCCGGCCAGGTCGTCGGCCCCGGAGCGCGCTGTCCCGGTGGCGGCGGCGAGCTTGTCGGCCCCGGAGGCGACCTGCTGCGCCCCGGCGTCCAGGCGGTGCACGTCCGCGGCGCCCTGGGCGAGGGCGTTGTAGGCCTCGGGCAGCGCCTCGGCGGCGGTGCGCGCCTGCTCGGCGAGCTGGTCGGCGAGGTCGGAGGCGCTCTGGCCCTGCTCCGGGTCGGGTGCCGTGGCCTCGGCGTCCTCCTGCAGCGCGATCAGGTCCTGTTCGACGGTGTCGGCGCCGTCGGCGAGGGTGGTGGTGGTCTCGGCGAGCGAGGACGTCCCCTCGGCGATGCCGGAGGTGGTGCCCTGCAGCTGCTCGAGATAGGGGACGAGCGAATCGGCGGCGCCGGTCATCCCCTCCGCGGTATCGCTGATGTCGGTCGAGCGGTCGGCCGCGGTGGTGGCGGCCTCATCGGCGGCGGTCGCGTCGGTCGAGGCCTGGGAGGCCTGGCCGCGCAGCGTCTCCGAGCCCTCGGACACCTCCGTGAGACGGGCGCAGAACTCCTCGTCCGCGCCGGAGTCCGCGCAGTCCGCGGCGAGCTGGTCGACCTGGTCGGTGTAGTCGCGCACGCCCTGCTCGCTGTCCGCGGCGCTCTGCGCGGCGGTGTCGGTGGCGTCGGCGGTGTTCTGGACGTCGGTGTCGAGCGAGCTGATCTGCTCCTCGATCGTGCTCGCGCCGTCCTGCAGGGTGCGCGCATCCTCCGTGCGGTCGATCGTGGCCTGGTCGAGGTCCTGGGCGGTCCGGTCCAGGTCGGAGGCCGTCTTCTCGAGCGAGTCCGCGGAGTCGGAGACGGTCCCGGCGGCCGTGACCGGATCGGCGAGGCGGTCGGGGAGCTGCGAGGAGAGCTCCTCGAGGGCGTCGATCGCGGTGACGAGATCCTCGCTGGTGCGCTCGACGCCCTCGGGCGTCACGCCGAGCTCCTCGATCCGCTGCTGGGCGGAGCCCACCACCCGGTCCAGCTCGCGGGTGCCGTCCGCGACCTGCCCGGCGCCGTCGGCGAGGTCCCCGGCACCGGCGTCGAGCTGCTCGGCCCCGGAGGCGAGCTGGTCGGCCCCGGCACGCAGCGGCTGCCCGTTCTCGTCCAGGGTCACCAGCCCGCCGGCGAGATCCTGCGCGCCGGAGTCGAGCTCGGCGGTGCCGTTGCGCAGCGTGACCGCACCGGTGCTGAGCTGGTCCAGGCCCACCACCAGGTCGAGGCTGCCGCCGTGCAGGGTATCCGCGCCGCTCGCCAGCTCATCGCTGCCGGAGACCAGCTGGCCCGTGCCGTCCGCCAGCTCCCCGCTGCCGTCCACCAGCTCACCGGTGCCCTCGTGCAGAGTGTCCGAGCCGTCCGCCAGCTCGCCGGCCCCGTCGGCCGCGTCGACGATGCCGTCGTGCACGGTCGTGAAGCCCACGTAGATCTTGCCGAGGTACTCCTCGAGCACGCTCGCGCGCAGCGAATCCGTCAGCGCCGTCCCCACGGACTTCGTGAAGTTGCCGCCGACGTAGTTGACCGAGTCGTTGGTGGTGACGGTCAGCAGAGCCGGTGCGGCCTCCTCGGCGTCCCCGCCGAGCGAGGCGACGTTCGCCGAGAAGTCGGAGGGGATCTCGACCGTCGCTCCGTAGGTGCCGTCGGCCAGGCCGCGCCGCGCCTCCTCGGGAGAGGCCTCGACGAAGTGGTACACCGTCTCCTTGTCCATGTCGAGGAGGGTCTCGGTGAACTCCGCGCCGACGTCGAGCTGCGACTTCTCGCCGTCGGGGGAGGTGGCGGTGGCGCCCTCGTCCTCGTTCACGACCGCCGCGGTGACGCGATCCAGGTTGTTGCTGGGATCCAGGAAGGACCAGGTCATGTTGCCGGAGTAGATCAGCGGCACCAGCGCCAGGCCCACCACGAACAGCGCCGCGATGGGCTTCTTCCACTCGCGGGGCAGCAGCGCCACGGCGCCGCGGCCCAGCGAGGACAGGCCGGAGCCGACGGACGAGAGCATACTGCCCACGGCGGCCGAGGCGCGGCCGACCGCGGCACGGCATGCCGAGAGCACCGTTCGCAGGAGGGTCGTCATAAGCTGGAGGAGTGAGGAGAGGAGTCGCATCACGACGACGACGATACACCGGTGTATCGAGTTTAGTTACTGACTGGTAACAAGTGTGGTGCGGAGAACTCTCCGAGAGTGTGCCCCGGCCGGGGTGCGCGGCGGGCGGATCAGCCGGGGAGGTCGACCAGCCAGGGGTGCCGGGGCAGGGAGGCCGGGTCCCAGCGGTCGAGCACATCCGCCGCGGTGCGGCAGCCGGGCAGCCCCAGTGAGTCCCCGATCCGCTCCATGACCTGCGCGGCGCTCTCACCGAGCGCGAGGCGGTCCCGCAGCGTCACCGCGCCGTCGCGCTTGGCCAGGCGCGCGCCGGAGGCGCCCACCGCGAGCGGGACGTGCGCGTACCCGGGCTCGGGCAGCTCCAGCAGGTGCGCGAGGTAGGCCTGTCGGGGCGCGGAGCTGAGCAGGTCGTCCGCGCGCACCACCTGGTCGACGCCGGCAGCGGCGTCGTCGACCACCACGGCGAGGTTGTAGGCCACCACTCCGTCCCCGCGACGCAGCACCAGGTCGTCGACCGCGCCGGTGACCTCACCCGCCCAGAGGTCGCGCACCTGCCAGGAGTCCACCCCGGCGCGCAGCCGCAGCGCGGGCTCCCGGCGCAGCTCGTGCATCCGCCGCCGGCCCTGGTCGCGCTGCGCGGGGGAGAGGTCCCGGCAGGTTCCCGGGTAGGCGCCGGGCGGGGCGTGCGGGGCGCTCGGCGCCTCGAGGATCTCCCGGCGCGTGCAGTAGCACTCGAAGACCATGCCCTGCGCGCTCAGCGACTGCACCGCCGCCGCGTGGGCCTGCCCGCGCTCCGACTGGCGGACCACCTCGCCGTCCCAGCCGAGGCCCAGCGCGGCCAGGTCCTCGATCTGGCGCTGCTCCGCGCCCTCGCGCACCCGGTCGAGGTCCTCGATCCGCAGGTGGAAGGAGCGCCCGGTGCGTCGGGCCAGCACCCAGGCGAGGACCGCAGTGCGGAGGTTGCCCAGGTGCAGGTCGCCGCTGGGGGAGGGGGCGTAGCGACCGGCGCCGTGGGCAGGGGGTTCAGTGAGCATGCGGGCCGCTCCGGGATCCGTGATGTACCAGCAGGATGTCGCCGTCCCGCCCTCCGGGGACGGGCCGGTCCGCGGGAGCGGGGACGAAGCCGAGACGAGCGGCCAGGGCGCGGGAGGGCCGGTTGCCGGCGGCGGTCACGGCGATGATCTCCCGGTCGCTGCCGGCGGCCCGCCCGCCGAGCTGCGGATGTGCGAGCACCGCGCGCATCGCCTCGCTCGCCACGCCCTGCCCGGTCGCCGCCGGTGCGAGACGCCAGTACGCGCTGAGTGCGGTGCCGTCCGCGATGGCCAGCGGGGTGAGGCCGACGACGCCGAGCAGCCCCGCCGGCAGCGGCGCCGGCGCGCCGTGCGGAGGGGGCCCGGCACGATGCCCGTCGGCCGCCTCCCGTGCCCGCACCGTCAGGTACCCCAGCCCGTGCTGCTCCCAGCTCTCCCGCCACCGGCCGAGCACCCAGCGCATCCGGGCGCGGTCCGTGACCGGTTCGGTGAGGTCCTCGACGAAGGCGCGCGGATCCGCGTGCAGCGCCCGCAGCTCCTCGAGCTCGTGCTCCGCCACCGGGGCCAGGCGGAGTCGCACCGTGCGGAGCTCGCACGGAGCGGGCCCGGGCACGACGGCGGCGCGGCGATCACCGTCCGGGGACGGGATCACCGCGCCGTCGTGCACAGGACGCTCCGGGGTGCGTCGAGGCGAGGACTCAGGAGTCGCTGCGGTGGCTGCCGCGCTTCTCGTCGCCCTCGGGCGCCTCGGGATCCGAGTCGACCTTGACCTCCTTGGGCTCCACGTCGGAGGTGCGGTCCTCGCCCTTCAGGGCCGAGGCCACGTCACCGGCGTCGGCCGAGCCGACGGTGTCGGAGACGGTCGAGGAATCGGACTCGTCCGCGGCGGAGGCCGGGTAGTGCGCCCGGGCGAAGTCGGCGGGCGGGGCCCACGGATCCTCGACCGGACGGGTCTTCTGCCAGGCGATGTAGCCCGCGGCGGCACCGGCCGCGGCCAGGCCGAGGACGAGCAGCACCTTGCCGGCGCGGCCCTTCTTCTTCTGCGGCGTCGGCTCGAGGACTGCGGAGCGGATGTCGTCCTGGCCCTTGTCGAGCTCCTTGCGCGCCGCGTCCACGGCGGCCTTCAGCACGGTGCCGGAGGTCTCCACGGTCTTGCGGGCGCGCGGGAGGTAGTCGTCCTGCACGTCGGCGCGGAACTTGTCGGCGCGGGGGCTGAGGTTCGCGGCGAACTTGTCGGACTGCGCGCGGAGCTTGTCGGACTGCTCGCGCAGACGCTGCTGGGCCTCGGGCGCGTACTGGTCGTACAGCTCGGTGGCCTTCGTACGGGCCTCGCGGGCACCCTCGGAGACCACGGGGCCGACGGTGGCGGCGAGCTTCTGGAGCTCCTCCACCGCCTTCTCGGCCTTCAGCGCGGTCGCGCCGGCGGCGTCGGCCGTCCTGTCAGCCTGCTTCTTGGCCTTCTTGGCCTCCCGCTTGGTGGTCAACGCCATGGGATTCCCCTTTCGATCGAGTCCGTCGGGTCGGGCCGACGGTGGTCCCTGGGCCATGGCAGCCGGACACTGCCGTGGACCCGTGTGGCACAACTCTAACGCGAGCGCGCACGCGGATTCACAGACGGTGAGAAGGTGCGCACGGCCGTCCGGTCGGTCGACGGGCCCGTATGCGAAGATGACGCCATGTTCGCAACTCTTCACACCAACCATGGGGACATCCGCCTCGAGCTGTTCCCGCACCACGCCCCCAAGACCGTCGAGAACTTCGTCGGCCTCGCCGAGGGGTCCAAGGAGTTCTCCGATCCGGAGACCGGCGAGAAGGTCACCCGCCCGTTCTACGACGGCGTCGTCTTCCACCGCATCATCGCCGGATTCATGCTGCAGGGCGGCGACCCGCTGGGCACCGGCACGGGCGGCCCCGGCTACAACTTCGACGACGAGATCTCCGAGAAGAACTTCAACGAGCCCTACGTGCTCGCAATGGCCAACGCGGGCAAGCGCCGCAACGCGCTGACCGGCAAGCCCTCCGGCACCAACGGTTCGCAGTTCTTCATCACCGTGGGCCCCACCCCGCACCTGCAGGGCAAGCACACCGTGTTCGGCGAGGTCGCCGACGAGGACTCCAAGAAGGTCGTCGACGC
>JAKDUN010000178.1 GCA_030457675.1 Brachybacterium sp.
TTCTGCACCAGGACGGCGACGGTCAGGAGCAGCGCGCCGATCACGGCCAGCAGGACGATCCCGGAGACCACGCCGGTGCGGGCGCTGTAGCCGATCAGGATCCCGAACCAGCCGAAGTCGGTGTCGCCGAAGGTGGTGTTGGCGGAGCCGAAGGTGCCCAGCACCTTCAGCAGCAGCGCGGGCAGGAAGGTCACCAGCAGACCGTTGACGAAACCGCCCGCGACCGCGCCGCGGCGTCCGCCGGTGGCATTGCCGTAGACGCCGGCCGCGCCACCGGTGAAGAAGTGGGGCACGAGCCCCGGCAGGATCAGGGCGAGGCCCAGCACCGGGCCCAGCCAGACGCCGAGGACCAGCAGCCCGATGAGGCCGCCGGTGAAGCTCGAGAGGAAGCCGATCAGCACGGCGTTCTGGGCGAAGGGGAACACGATCGGGGCGTCCAGAGCCGGGATCGCGCCGGGGACCACCTTGGCGGCGATGCCCTGGAAGGCGGGGACCAGCTCGCCGAGGATCGTGCGCACGCCGAAGAGGATGACAGCCACGGCGATGCCGAACTGCAGGCCCTGGGTCACCGACTGCATGAGGTAGTTGCCGACGTCGCTCGCGCCGCCGTCGAACGCCTCGAAGGCGGTGGCCTGCCCCTCGCGCACCAGGAACACCACGGCCACGACCAGGTACATCAGCACCATCGACAGGGCGGTGGCGACCATCGAGTCACGCAGGAAGCGCAGCGACTCGGGCACCTTGATGTCCTCGGTGGAGCGGCTGGTGCCCTTGCGGTCCACGAGACGGCCGACAGCACCGGCGGCGATGTACCCGGCGGTGCCGAAGTGGCCGATCGCGATCGAATCGTCCCCGGAGACGCGGCGGGTCCAGGGCTGGGCCAGGGCCGGCAGGGACACCATGAGGATGCCCAGCAGCACCGCGCCCAGCACGACCACCACCGGGGTGGGCATGCCCGCCGAGGCCATCACGATCGTGATGAGGGTGGCCATGAACAGCAGGTGGTGGCCCGTGAGGAAGACGTAGCGCAGCGGCGTGAAGCGCGCCAGCAGGATCGCGACGACGAAGCCGAGGATCATCAGCCACGCCACCTGGGCGCCGAACTCGGCCTGGGCGATGCCGGCGATCGCCTCGTTGGTGGGGACGACGCCCTGGGCGCCGAGGGCGCCCTGGATCATCACGCCGAGCGGGGCGAGGGACGCGGTGACCAGCGTGGCGCCGGCACCGATGAGCAGGAAGCCGAGGACGGCCTTGACGGCGCCGCCTATGACCTGGCCGGCGGATCTGCGCATGGCGATCAGGCCGATGGCGGTGATGAGGCCGATGAGATAGGCGGGGACGCTGAGGAACTCGTTGACGAGGAACTCCGCGATCGAGACGAGCACGTTCATGATCAGGCTCCAGGAGAAGTGCGGGGTGGAAGGGGAAGGAGGGAGGTCAGACGGCGTACCAGCGGCGCATCGCCGTGTCGATCTCTGTGGTCGAGGAGAAGTTCTCGATCACCTCGACGGGCACGCCGACGTCACCGAGGGTCTGCGCGATCGCGCCCGAGGTGAGGATGAGATCGGCGTCCTTCGCCTTCCCCTTCGCGGAGATGGTGTCGGTCGCCTCGATGCTCAGGTGCGGGGACCAGCCCCAGCGATCGAGCACCTGCTCGGCGGTGTTCTTCAGGAACAGGCTCGTGCCCAGGCCGTTGCCGCACACGGTGAGGATCAGGTTCTTCGAGGGGATGGCTCCGGGATCCGCCGAGGAGACGGCGGGCGCCTGGTCGGCGGAGCTCCCGGCTCCGGCTCCGGCTGCGACCGCACCGGTGCCGGTGGCGGCGTCCGGGGCCTCGGCGGGTGCCGCCGCGCCGGCCTGCGGCCCCTCGTCGCCGAGGATGTCGAGCACCTCCTGCGCGCTCGCAGCGGTGTCCAGGGCTCGGCGTCGCTCCGGATCGGCGAGCACACCGGCCAGCGCCGCGAGCGCCTCGCGATGCGCGGAGTCGTCGGCCGCGGCGAGCGTCATGACCAGGTGCACCGGATCGTTGGACTCGTGCCCGAAGACGACGGGGTCTGCCAGGCGCAGCAGCGAGAGCGCGGTGCGGTGCACGGTCTCGTCGGGCCGCGCATGGGCGAGGGCGAAGCCGGGGGTGATCACGATGTAGGGGCCATGCTCGTCGACGGTGCGGAGCATCGCGTCGATGTAGGCGGGGGCGATCGCCCCGGTCGCGACGAGCAGATCGCCGGAGAGCCGGATCGCCTCGGTGCGGTCCGCAGCGGGGGCATCGAGACGGATCGCGGCAGGGTCGAGGAGGTCGGTGAGCTGGGACATGGCGGGCATCTCCGAAGGGGGCGCAGGGGTGCGGGGGACCATCGAGGGCACGTCCTCTGCACGCCGCTGCGGCACGGCGGACGGCCTTCACGCCGCGGGAAGGGCCGCAGGTCACACGGCCCGGCGCACGCCGCATCTCAGAGAACTTCGGCATGGACGAGCCGCGGCGGCCCGCGGGTGCTCTACCGTGAGCCGCATGACGTCAGAGCAGTCGGCGCCTCGGGCGCAGCACACCGAGGTGTCCACCGCGTACCTCCGCCAGCTCGACCAGGAGCGGGAGGCGGCGATGCGCGCCGCGAGCCATCCCGGCTCCGCCTTCGACGGCGCGCCCCCCGCGCTCCACGACCTCCTCGAGGCGCGGGTCGCCCTCGGCGCCGACGAGATGGTCGCCCTGATGCTCGACCTCGCCGCGCATCCGGAGGTCGCCTTCGAGGAGCACCGCTCCGCACGCGCGATCGCCGATCACCTCGCCGCCCACGGCATCGAGGCGCAGCTGGGCGTGCACGGTCTGGCCACCGCGGTCCGGGCCGAGATCCGCGGCGCGGGCGCCGACGAGGAGGGAGCGCCTACCCTCGCGATCCTCTCCGAGTACGACGCGCTGCCCGGCGTGGGTCACGGCTGCGGCCACAACGTCATCGCCGTGATGGGACTGGGCGCCTTCCTGGCCCTCGCCGCGCTCGCCGAGTCCGACCCGTCGGCCGTGCCGGGACGCGTGGTGTTCCTCGGGACCCCCGCCGAGGAGGGCCATACCGGCAAGGAGCACATGGCCCGCGAGGGCGCCTTCGAGGGACTGGACGCCGTGGTGATGGCGCATCCCTACGGCTATGACCTGGCCGATCAGACCTGGCTGGGCCGGCGCACCCTCACCGTCGAGTTCCACGGCCACACCGCCCACGCCTCCGCCCAGCCGTACATGGGCCGCAACGCGCTGGACGCGGCGAACCTGATGTACCAGGGCGTCGGCCTGATGCGTCAGCAGACCCCGCCGACGGACCGCATCCACGCCGTGATCCGCGAGGGCGGGGAGCGGGCGAGCGTCATCCCCGACCACGCCAGGCTCGACCTGTACGTGCGCTCCCAGCGCCCCCAGACGCTCCGGGACCTCTCGCAGCGGGTGGAGGACGTGGCCCGCGGCGCCGCGCTGATGGCCGGGGTCGGGGTGAGCGTGCGCTGGGACGAGCATCCGCCGTCGCTGCCGGTGCGCACCAACGAGGCGCTCACCGGGCGTTGGGTCCGCTCGCAGCGCCGTCGCGGCCGCGACCCGCTGCCGCACGGCGTGGTCTCTCCCTCGCTCGCGGCCTCCACCGACTTCGGCAACGTCAGCTACCGCGTGCCCGGCATCCATCCGGTGATCCGGATCGCCCCGTCCGAGGTCGCGCTCCACACCCGGGAGTTCGCGGACTGCGCGGTCACCGAGGACGCCTCCGCCGCTGCGGCCGACGGGGCCTACGGCCTCGCCGCCACCGTGCTCGACGTGCTGCACGACCCGGCGCTCGCCGCCGCCGTGACCGAGGAGTTCGTGGCGGCGGGCGGAGCGATCGACGTCCCCGGTTTCTTCGACTGAACCGTCGGCCGCCCTGTCCCGATCCCCCGACTCGAGGGAAGTCCCCATGAGCGCAGCCAGCACACCGCAGACGAAGACCGGCCTCACCGACCGGCTCCTGAACAAGGTCGAATGGTTGGGCAACAAGCTGCCCGAGCCGTTCATGCTGTTCCTGATCCTCTTCGCGATCACCGGCGTGGTCTCCACCGCGATGGCTCTGGCGGACGTCACCGTCGCCGTGCCCGGCGCGGACGAGCCCACGGTCATCAAGGGCCTGTTCACCGGTGAGGGCTTGACCTGGCTGACCACCAACCTCGGGGCGAACTACGTGGGCTTCCCGCCGCTGGTCACCGTGCTGCCGATCCTGCTCGCCATCGGCATCGCCCAGCACTCCGGGCTGCTCGGCGCCGCGATCCGCAAGCTGTTCGGCACCTCCCCGGCGTGGGCGCTGCCGTACGTGGTCGGCTTCGTGGGCGTGATCTCCTCGATCATGGCCGACTCCGCCTTCGTGGTGGTCCCGCCGCTGGCCGCGCTGGTGTTCAAGGCCGCCGGCCGCCACCCCATGGCGGGCCTGCTGGGCGGCTTCGCGGCCGCCGGCGCCGGCTACTCCACGAACATCTTCCCCACCTCGCTGGACGCCCTGTTCGCGGGCATCACCACCTCGGTGATGGGGGCCCTGCCGGGGTACGAGTTCACGCCGGTCAACCCGGTCTCGAACTGGTTCTTCAACATCGTCGCCTCGCTCATCCTGGGCTTCGTGGCCGGCTTCGTGATCGACAAGCTGGTCGAGCCGCGCATCGTGCGCCTGGGCATCAGTCGTGACGAGGTCGCGGCCGACGACGCGGAATCCGACACCACCGACGCCGACCACATGCGCGCCAAGCTCTCCCCGGCGGAGAACAAGGGCCTGCTGATCGCCGTGGTCAGCGCCCTCGTGCTCACCGCGGCGTTCCTCTACGCCTTCCTGATCCCCGACTCGCCGTGGCGGAACGAGGAGGGCGGCTTCCTGCCCAGGTCCCCGCTGCTGAGCTCGATCGTGTTCATCGTGGTCGCCTACTTCTCCGTCGTCGGCATCGCCTACGGCGTGGTGGTGGGCACCCTGCGCAGCAGCCGTGACGCGGTGCGGATGATGTCCGACGCGATCAAGGAGATGCTGCCCTTCGTGGTGCTCGCCTTCATCCTGGGCAACTTCATCGCCCTGTTCAACTGGTCCGGGATCGGCACCTGGATCGCGGTCACCGGCGCCGCGGGACTCGAGGCCTCCGGGCTCGACGGCTTCGCCGCTATCCTCGGCTTCATCCTGCTGGCCAGCTGCCTGAATCTGTTCATCATCTCCGGCTCCGGCATGTGGGCGATCATGGGCGCCGTGTTCGTGCCGATGTTCGCGCTGATCGGCTACGAGCCCGCCTTCACCCAGGCCGCCTTCCGCGTGGGCGACTCCGCCACCCAGATCATCACCCCGATGAACCCGTACATGATCGTGCTGCTGGGCATGGTGCGGAAGTACGAGCCGGGTGCTGGGTTCGGCACCCTGATGGCGCGGATGCTGCCCTTCGTGGTGCCCTTCTGGATCGTGTGGACAGTGATCCTCGCGGTGTTCTTCGCCGTCGACCTGCCGCTGGGTCCGGGCAACGGCATCTTCATGGGCTGATCCGGCCGCCGGCGGCTGCGGCTGGCCCCGTCGCGTGCCGGCCCGCCGCGTGCTGTCCGCTGGCGTCGCCCGCGCGAGGGGTGCTCGGGGCCGGGGGCGATCCTCAGCTGACGACGGTGGCGTCGCCCTGACGGGCCTCCAGCAGTCGATCGCGCGAGTATGCCCGGATGCCGATGGTCTGGGCCCGTCCCGGGTCGGAGACCAGGAGGTTGCCCTCAGCGTCCTCACCCTGGGCGACGACGAAGTGGCCGTAGTCCGCCTCCTCGCCGAGCAGCCGGCCGTGGTGGACGTGCAGGATCGCGACGGAGCCGTGGGCCGCGACCTCCAGCCCCTCCGTGAACTCGAAGTGCGTGGCCGTGCCGTCCGCGTCGCGGATCCCTCGCTCGAGATCACCGAGATAGGCGCCGGTGTAGTCGACGGTCTTGGTCGACGGGTCCTCCCACGGCGACAGGCCGCAGCGGGCGCGCATCTCCTGGACGGCGCGGGCATTGCCGCCCACGGCAGCGCCCGCCGTGCCCGAGACGTAGTGCTCGACCGGGCGACCGGCGGCGATCATGGCGATCACGGCCGAGGTCGGGCCGCAGTTCTCCCCGTCGAAGGGGCCGGTGCCCATCTGGTCGACGACCACCAGGTCGCTGGTGGCATGGGCCTGCGAGGAGGCGAACAGCCCGGCGGCCGCGGTGAGACCGATGGCGCCGAGGCCGCGCAGCGCGGTGCGTCGGCTGAGGGTGGTGTGCAGGGGGCTGGTCAACCCGGTGACCTCCGAGGTGCCTGAGGGACGGTGCAGGGGCGCCTCGA
>JAKDUN010000179.1 GCA_030457675.1 Brachybacterium sp.
CGCCGTTCACTCCTGTCCGGGAGCCTGCCGCGCAGAAGCGGCCGTTGCCCGCGCGCACGGCCCCGGAGACGGACAGCTCGCGCCCCACCCTCAAGGATCTGCAGACCTCGACCGCGAAGCACGAGCGGGTCAAGGCCACCCGCGGTGTCCCCGGGTTCATCACCCGGCTCACCCGCGGAGCGATCTCGCCGCGGCCGGGCAAGCGTGAGCGGCGGGAGACGGAGCGCCTGGAGCGGATCCGTCGGCCCCTGGACGGCCCCCGCAACATCGCCGTGGTCAACCTCAAGGGCGGGGCCCACAAGACCACCGCCTCGCTGATGATCGCCGCGACCCTCGGCGTGACCCGCGGCGGCAATGTGCTGGCCTGGGACAACAACGAGACCCGGGGAACCCTCGGTTGGCGCGGCATCCCCACCGACCATCACCGCACCGCGGTGGACCTGCTGCACGACATCGACCGCCTGCGCTCCGCCGAGGCCAGCAACGCGGACCTCGACCCGTACGTGCGTCCGCAGGGCGGGATGCGCTTCGACATCCTCGCCTCCGACGAGGATCCGGGCTCGGCCGCCTCGATCGACGCGGACGCCTTCGGCGAGCTCAACGATGCGCTCTCGCGCTTCTACCGGATCAAGGTCATCGACACCGGCAACAACGTGCGCGCCTCGAACTGGCTGGCGGCCGTCAAGAGCGCGGATCAGCTGATCATCGTCTCCACCGTGCGTGAGGACACCTTCAACGCCGCGGCCTGGATGATCGACGAGCTGCGCGCGACGGGTCTGGCCGAGCAGGTCGATCACGCGGTGACGATCCTGTCCCATTCCTCCAAGGGGAAGCTCGACTCGACGCTGCGCGACCGGCTGCGGGCCCACTTCGGGGCGCACACCCGCGCGGTCACCGAGGTGCCCTACGAGCAGCAGTTCGTCGACGGTTCCCACCTGGACTGGGAGCGGGTCTCCCCGAAGACCAAGGAGGCCTGGCTCGACGCGACGGCGCTGATCATCGACGGCCTGTGAGCCCGCGGGAGCCGATCCTCCGTCCACAACCGAGTGCCCGGGCCGACGGGCGTCGGGCGCGAGGCCTAGTCTGAGTCCATGCCCGTCCGCCGCCTCCACCTCGTCCTCGACGAGGATCTCGGCCCTGCCCTGTGGGTGCGTGAGCAGACCGGGCCGCAGCGCTCGCGTGCACTCGAGGACCTCACAGCCCTGCGCCGTGAGGCGCCCGCGCCGATCGCTGAGGCCCTCGCCGAGGCCCCGGACCAGCTGCGGCACCGGGTGCGGATCCCCGGACGGGACGGCGATCGCCGGGTGCCCTCCCTGCCCCTGTCGGGCCCGGCCCTGATCGGGCTCGTCGGGGCGGCGACCGCCCTGCTCCAGGAGCGCTCCGGCGAGGAGCTGGACGCTCACCTGGCCGCACTGATCAGCGAAGGAGCCGCGTCCCGACTGGGGGACGAGCTGATCGCGATGCCGGACCTGGTGACCGCGATCGTGCTGGATCAGCGCGCGCAGTCGCTGGTCCACCAGCGCCATCTGCGGGCCCGGGCGACGGAGCGGTACGGGCGGCCGCTGATGCAGTGGCGCGCGCCCGAGAAGGACGCCCCACCGATGCTGCACGCCCTGGTGGACGGCCATGCCCGCCGCGCCTTCGCCGCACATCTGCGCCGCGCCCCGGCACCGGCCGCGGATCCCCACGGGGTGCTGTGGGCGCTGGCCGACGAGGGTGAGCTGCATGCGGATCTGCCTGCTCAGCGTCGCCTCACCGCCGCCTTCGACGCCTTCGTGGACTCCGGCCGGCCCGCGGTGACGCTCGGTTCGCGGGACAGCGAGGTGGTGGTGCGCCTGTTCCAGCCGCCGGT
Source organism: Brachybacterium sp. (assembly GCA_030457675.1). Lineage (GTDB taxonomy): Bacteria > Actinomycetota > Actinomycetes > Actinomycetales > Dermabacteraceae > Brachybacterium. Next base: position 1,853 of record JAKDUN010000179.1, read on the forward strand.
CGGGACCGCCTGGCCCCTGCAGACCTGCCTGCGGGAGGCCGACGGGACCGTGCACCCCGTCGCCGATCTGCGGGCCGTCGGCGACCTCACCACCGCCGGCGCCGCCGAGGCCTCCGCAGCGGTGATGCGCCTCGCTCCGACGGTGCGCGGTGCAGCGGTGGACGAGACCGGGGTGGACTGGCTGCTCACGACCGCCGAGGCCTCCGCCTTCCTGTCCCACGACACCCCTGCCCTGGAGGAGGCCGGGGTGACCGTGCTGCTGCCCCGCGACTGGACCAAGCAGAAGACCTCCGTCCGTCCGCAGGAGGTCGAGGAGGAGGCCGGCGAGCGGAAGGGCTCCGGAGTGGGGCTCGGGGCGATGGTCTCCTTCCGGTGGCGGGTCGCCGTGGGCGACACCGAGCTCACCGAGGAGGAGATGGACGAGATCCGCGAGGCGCAGTCCGAGCTGGTGCGACTGCGCGGGCAGTGGGTGCGGCTGGATGCGAACACGCTGCGGGCCGCGGAGAAGTTCCTGGACGCATTCGGGGCGCGCACGCGCGGAGAGAGGAAAGCACAGCGGCCGATGGGCGGGCCGGCCACGGGGACGACCGAGCGGCCGGCGAACGGAGCGGCGGGACCCGGGCGCCTGCTCGAGGCTCGGCCGTCCGCGGGAGCATCGGACGCCGCACCGGCCTCGGACGCCCTGGCACCGGCGCCGGTGCCGGCCGAGATCGAGGGCCGGGCCCCCTGGATGGAGATGATCTCGCTGATCCTCTCGCCCGAGGCGGCGGACGTCGACTTCGGGGTCACAGCCCTGCTCGCGGGCGGCGAGACCGGTCTGGCCCGGCTGATGCCGGGCGCGGCAGGCCCGTTCCCGCACCCGCCGCCGCACAGCCTGCAGGCCACTCTGCGGCCCTACCAGGTCGACGGACTGAACTGGCTGTGGGCCCTGGACCGTCTGCGGCTCGGCGGGATCCTCGCCGATGACATGGGGCTGGGCAAGACGATGCAGGTGCTGGCCCTGCTGTGCCGGGAGCGCGAGGGCACCGGGCGCTCTCCGGAGGGTGAACCGCCGCAGGACTCCGTCGGCCCCACCCTGCTGGTCTGCCCGATGTCCGTGGTCGGCGCCTGGCAGCGCGAAGCGACGAAGTTCGCGCCGCATCTGCGGGTGCACGTCCACCACGGCGGCGATCGGCAGCGGGACGCGTCCTTCGTGACCGCCGCCGCGGACCAGGATCTGGTGATCACCACCTATTCGCTGCTGGCCCGGGACCTGGCCCTGCTCTCGGCCGTGCCCTGGCACCGACTGGTCTTCGACGAGGCCCAGCACGTGAAGACCCCCGCCACCCAGGTCACCCGGGCCGCCCGCTCGCTGCAGGCCAGCCATCGTCTCGCCCTGACCGGCACCCCGGTGGAGAACCGGCTCGCGGACCTCCACTCCCTGATGGAGGTGGTCAATCCCGGGCTGCTGGGCAGCGCGAAGAGCTTCCAGGAGCGAGTGGGGACCCCCATCGAGGAGGAGGGCGACGGCGCCGCGATCAGCCGTCTCAAGCTCGTCACCGGCCCGTTCATCCAGCGGCGGTTGAAGACGGACCGCTCGATCATCGCCGACCTTCCGGAGAAGATCGAGCTCAGCCGGGTGGTGAACCTGACCGCCGAGCAGGCGGGGCTCTACGAGGCGATCGTGAATGAGCTGATGGCGCAGATCGACGGCGCCGAGCAGAACCAGCGCCGCACCCTGGTGGTCTCCGCCATCACCCGGCTGAAGCAGGTGTGCAACCATCCCGCCCACTACCTCGGCGACGGCTCGCAGCTGGTGCGGGATGGCGAGCACCGCTCAGGCAAGCTCGAGCTTGTCGACGACCTGCTGCAGACCGCCTTCGAGGAAGGGCAGAAGGTGCTGCTGTTCACGCAGTTCACCACCTTCGGGCACCTGCTGGTGCCCTACTGGCAGGAGAAGTTCTCCGAGTTCGGTATCGACGTACCGTTCCTGCACGGCGGCGTCTCCAAGCATGATCGCGATCAGATGGTCGCCGAGTTCCAGCAGCACCGCGACCGGCCGGGACTGATGCTGCTGAGCCTCCGTGCCGGCGGCACCGGGCTCACCCTCACCGCCGCGAACCACGTGGTCCACCTGGACCGCTGGTGGAACCCGGCAGTGGAGAACCAGGCCACCGACCGTGCCTTCCGCATCGGCCAGCGCCGCGATGTGATGGTGAACAAGCTGGTCAGCGCCGGCACCGTCGAGGAGAAGATCGACACCGTGCTCGATGACAAGCAGGCGCTGGCGGATCTGACGGTGGGCCCCGGCGAGGACTGGATGGCCTCCCTGGACGATGACCGACTGTTCACCCTGCTCTCCCTCGACGAGGAGAAGGACGCATGAGCATCGTCCGTCGACGAACTGCGAGGAACGAGCGGGAGGAGAAGGACGCATGAGCATCGCACTGCGCTCGCGCCGAGGCGCCGTCGGGACGAGCTGGCACGCGATCGCCCTGCGCGACGCGGCAGAGCGGCTGCTGGGCCCGGCCCGGGTGGGGCGCGGGAAGGCCGACGCCCGAGCCGGCCGGGTGCAGTGGCTGGACGTCGACACCGGGACGGCGCGCGGCGACGTACGGGACGCCGACGGCGAGCTGTACCAGGCCCGGCTCGAGCTGCCGGCCTTCCGCCAGGACGACCGCCGGGCGTTCCTCCAGGTGGCCCGCGCGCATCCGGAGCTGCCGGCACGCCTGGCGGCCGGCGAGTACCCACAGCAGATCGAGATCGAGCTGGCCGCCTCGATGGTGTCCCTGCTGCCTCGTGACGGCGCTGAGCTGTCCCATGACTGCTCCTGCCTGGACTGGCCCGGGCCCTGCCGGCACGTCTTGGCACTGCTGTATGTGCTGGTCGAAGCCGTGGACGACCGTCCGCTGCTGCTGCTGACCCTGCGCGGGCTCACGCTCGAGGAGCTGGTCGCGCCGGCGGCGCCCCGGGACCGGGAATCGGGGCCGGAGAACGCCGCTGGGGCCGAGGACACGGCGGCCAAGGCGCCCGCGGCATCCGCCGCCTTCGACCCCGCCCGCACCGATCCGGCGCGCCTGGCCGACGTGGTCGGCGAGGAGGTCGCCGCGGTGATCCACAGCTTCTACACCAGGCCCTCCTGAGGCAGTCGCAGGCTCTACAGTGACAGTCATGCCTGAGACCAGCCTGCTTTCCCCTGTCCTTCCCGCCTCCGTGCTCGACGCGGTCGCCGCACTGTTCGACACTGCCGTCGCCGACCACAGGACAGCCGGCGTGACCTGGGCGATCATCGGCGGCCACGGTCATGAGCAGGCCATCCTCGCCCACGGCGCCGCCGGCCATCGAGAGCTCGTCGAAGGGGTTCCGGCGGAGGGCACCGGGCCGATGGATCGCGCGACCGTCTCCCGCATCGCCTCGATGACCAAGTCGTTCACCGCCGCGACGATCCTCGCACTGCGGGACGAGGGACGCCTGCGCCTGGACGACCCGGTCTCCGCCTACGTCCCCGAGGCCGCCGGCGCCTTCGACCTCGCCGCCGACGAGCGCGAGCCCACCCTGCGCCAGCTGCTGACCATGAGCGCCGGCCTGGTGACCGACAACCCCTGGGGCGACCGGCAGCAGGCGATGAGCCGCGAGCAGTTCGCCGCGACGCTGCGCGGAGGCCTGGGCCATGTCCACCCCGTCGGCACTGGCTTCGAGTACTCCAACACCGGATACGCCCTGCTGGGCCGTGTGATCGACGAGCTCACCGGCGGCGACTTCGCCGGCGAGATCCGGCGCCGCTTCCTCACGCCGCTGGGGATGACGGCCAGCGGCTGGTCCGGGCAGGAGATCGACACCGCGCAGCTCGCGACCGGTCACCGCCTCGCCGACCGCACCGACGCCACCCGGTTCGAGCCGGTGCCGCTGGATGACCACGGCGTCTACGGCGCGATGGCCGGACTGTTCTCCACCGTCGACGACATTGCGGCCTGGGTGCGCTTCCTCGCCGCGGCCGACGCCCCCGATGCCGCCTCGCGGGAGACCGGGCCGCTGGCGACCGCCTCCCGCCGCGAGATGCAGCAGCTGCAGCGCCACCATGTGCTCGGCGCCCTGCCCGCGGACCCGGAGGACCCCTCCCGCACCTCCCCCGGATTCGACCGGGTGCGCGGCTACGGCTTCGGCCTGGTCGTGGAGCACTTCCCCGATCTCGGCGACGTCATCTCCCACTCCGGCGGCTACCCCGGATACGGCTCCTTCATGGTGTGGCACCGCGACTCCGGCGTAGGCGTGGTGGTGCTGGCGAACTCGAAGTACGCCCCGGCCACGCCGCTGTCGATGCAGACCCTGCGCCTGCTGCAGCGGGAGCTGCCCTCCCTGCTCGCCGAGCGCCCGCTGCAGGCCGCGCCCCGCGCTCTCGAGGCCGCCGACGCGGCGCTGGCCTGGCTGCGTGCCAGTGCTGGTGCTGGTGCTGGTGCTGGTGCTG
>JAKDUN010000180.1 GCA_030457675.1 Brachybacterium sp.
ACCAGGTGCCTCCCCCCGGGAAGCTCACGGTGCTCTCGCTCCAGCACGTGCTGGCCTTCTACGCCGGTGCGGTGATCGTGCCCCTGCTGATCGCCTCCGGGCTGAACCTCACGGCCGAGCAGACCATCCACCTGATCAACGCGGACCTGTTCACCTGCGGCATCGCGACGCTGATCCAGTCCGTCGGCTTCTGGAAGGTCGGCGTGCGCCTGCCGATCATCCAGGGCGTGACCACCACCGCGGTGAGCCCGATCATCGCGATCGGCCTGGCGGCGACCGGCGGCGAGGGCGGCGCCGAGGGGCTGCCGATGATCTACGGCTCGATCATCGTCGCGGGCCTGTTCACCTTCCTGGTCGCGCCGTACTTCGCGAAGATCCTGCGGTTCTTCCCGCCGGTGGTGATCGGCACCGTGCTGACCACCATGGGCATCACCCTGCTGGGCGTCTCCGCCGGGGACATCACCAACTACGCCGAGGGCACCCCCGCCGCCCGCGACATCCTCTACGCGCTGGGCACCCTCGGGATCATCGTGCTGGTGCAGCGGTTCTTCCGCGGCTTCCTGGGCACCATCGCCGTGCTGCTGGGCCTGGTGATCGGCACCGCCGTCGCCGTGCTCCTGGGCGACACCTCCTTCAGCGGCGTCACCGAGGCCTCCGCCTTCGGGGTCACCACCCCCTTCTACTTCGGCATCCCCACCTTCTCGGCGACCGCGATCATCTCGATGATCATCGTCATGCTGATCACGATGGTGGAGACCACCGGCGACGTCTTCGCGGCCGGGGAGATCGTCGGCAAGCGGATCCGTCCCCGGGACATCTCCGAGGCGATCCGCGCCGACGGCCTCTCGACCCTGCTGGGCGGCGTGCTGAACTCCTTCCCCTACACCTGCTTCGCACAGAACATCGGCCTGGTGCGCCTGACCCGCGTGAAGTCCCGCTGGGTGGTCGCCGGAGCCGGGGTGATCATGATCGTGCTCGGCGTGCTGCCCAAGGCCGGGGCCGTGGTCGCCGCGATCCCCTCCCCCGTGCTCGGCGGCGCCTCGCTGGCGCTGTTCGCCTCGGTGGCGCTGGTGGGCATCCAGACGCTGTCGAAGGTGGACCTCACCGACAACCGCAACTCCGTCATCGTCGGCACCTCGCTGGGCCTCGCGATGCTGGTGAGCTTCAAGCCCGACATCGCCGGGGTGTTCCCCGCCTGGGCGCAGGTGTTCGTCTCCTCCGGCGTGACCGTCGGCGCGATCAGCGCGATCGTGCTGAACCTGGTGTTCTTCCACATCGGCCGCCAGCGCGGCGCGCACATCGCCACCACGACCGAGGGCGAGCGGATCGGCATCGCCGAGGTGGACGAGATGGATCGCGAGACCTTCGTGGCCACCTTCGGCTCCCTGTTCAACGGTGCCACCTGGCCGCTGGAGCGCGCCTGGGAAGCCCGTCCCTTCACCGACGCGATCACTCTGCGCGCCGCGATCGAGGAGGCGGTGCTCACCGCGGAGCGCACCGAGCAGGACACCCTGGTGCGCGCCTACCCGGACACGGCCACCCTGATCACGGCCGACGAGGAGCAAGCGGGCGCCATCAGCCAGGACGTGGGCTCCTTCGCCCTGGAGAACCTCGCCGAGGAGGACGTCGAAGCGGTCCGCGACCTCTCCGCCCGCTACGCCGAGCGGTTCGACATGCCCTTCGTGGCCTACCTGGGCCGCACCGATTCGTTCTCCTCGATCATCGAGAACGGCGTGCGGCGCCTGGACCACTCCCGCGAGCACGAGCGCCGCGTCGCGCTGACCCAGGTCGCCGAGATCGCCGGAGACCGCTTCGGGATCATGGTCGCCGACGCGAACCCCATCGGCTCCGCCTGGATCCGCAAGTTCGAGTCGCTGCAGTAGGCAGCAGTCCCCGGGCCACTCGTCCCTCCCGTTCGGTGGGCGTCCGGACTACGGTGGGGAGCAAGCGCCCTTCGCGGCTGCGCGGGGGCGACCGCCGATCGAAGGAGTCACCATGCCCCGTCCCGTCATCAGCACCGGATCCGCCGCCTGGAAGGGCGATCTGCCCTCCGGTTCCGGGACCACCACCCTGGAGACCTCACAGCTGGGATCCTTCCCCGTCTCCTGGAAGGCCCGTGCCGAGGAGTCCAGCAGCGGCACCACCTCCCCCGAGGAGCTGATCGGTGCCGCCCACGCCACCTGCTACTCGATGGCCTTCTCGAACGACCTCGCCGGGAACGACACCCCGCCCACCGCGGTAGACACCACTGCGGCGGTCTCCTTCGTCGCCGGGGAAGGCATCACCGGCATCGAGCTCACCGTGCGGGCCACGGTGCCCGGCCTCGAGGACGCAGACTTCCAGCGCCTCGCCGCCGCCGCCAAGGAGAACTGCCCCGTCTCGCAGGCCCTCGCAGGTGTGGACATCACACTGAACGCCACGCTGGTCTGAGGCGAGTGCGGCCGGGGCGGGCTCTGCCCCGGCCGCCGGTCCCGCCAGGCGGAGGCGTCAGGCGGAGGCGTCAGGCGGAGGCGTCAGCGCAGCAGTGAGCGGGGAACGATGCCGATGCCGCGGACCCCGCGCACCAGACCCTCGTCGATCTGCTCTCCGCGGCGCACGACCGTCAACCCGCCGCGGGGCTCGAGGATCACCAGATCCGCATCGGTCAGCCGATGGATCCCGTTGCGGCGCAGCAGGGTCAGCAGCTGCCGATCGTCGATGCTCAGATGGCGCAGCTGCCAGTGGAGCGCGTGGCCATGGACCATCACCACGGTCGACCGCGAGTGTCGGCGGGAGAAGACCCGGCCGATGCCCTGGCGCAGGTGACCGAGCGAGTACTCCAGCATCAGCAGGGTGCCCACCGCGATGAGGCCACCCACCAGTGTCGGGGTGTTGCCGAGGATCGCCCGTGCCATCAGGGCACCCAGCAGCGCCATCACGGCGAAGCTCGACACCGAGGGGTTGGCGCTCAGCCGCTGCCCGGAGAGCTCCAGGACCAGGGTGAACACCAGGTAGAGCACGACGCTCGCGATGAGCACGCCCAACGCACCCGCGGGCGACGCCCCGATCTGGAACCAGAGTTCCTCGAAGAAGGTCATGGGCGCATTGTCCCTCACCCGCTCTCTCCGCTGCGGGAGGGGTTACGGTCGAGGCATGCAGCCGATCCCCCGTCACTGGGCCACCGTCCGCGAGACCGTCACCCTCCCCGGTGGCAGGGAGTGGGCGCTGACGATCCACGGCGCCTCCGACCTCTCCCCCGAGGACGCCGAGCGCGATGCGCGCGAGCGGCTCCAGCGCGTGGTCGCGGCCGACGGGCATCCCCGGGGCACGGGCGATGGGATGGAGTACTACCCGCTGCGACGCCTGCCCGAGGAGCTGCTCGAGGAGCTCCACGGGCCCGACGGCGCCCTGATCGCAGCGATCACCCGCAACCGCTACGGCTCTGCGGTGCTGAATACCGATGCGGTGCTGATCAGCGACATCGACCTGGTCGAGCCCTCCTCGCAGGACCGCGTGAAGCCCAGTGGCGGGGGGATGCTCTCGCGTCTGTTCGGCGGCGGCCGCGCCGAGGAGCTCACCGAGCAGCAGCAGGATCCGGGCGCTTTCGGTCTGCGCTCGCCGGGTCGACAGGGTGAGCATCACGGGCGCACCCTGGCCCTGATCGAGGGCTTCCGCGCCCGCCATCCCGAGCTGGGGGTGCGCACGTACCGCACCCGCAACGGCTTCCGGCTGCTGATCACCGGCAGCGGGGCGGCGCCGTCGAGCGAGCGTGCGAAGGAGCTGATGGGCCAGGTGCGCAGTGATGAGCTGTACATGATCCTGTGCCGGGTCCACGACACCTATCGGGCGCGCCTGACCCCGAAGCCCTGGCGGATCGAGGTGGACCGCTTCGAGGAGCTCGGCACCCGCACCGCGGACGACGAGGTCCACCGTGCATGGGTGGAGCGCTACCGGGCCGCTTCCGCGGGGGTGGCCGTGTGCCGGCTGCTCTCGAGCACCGGGCCGGCCCCGGATCCCGTCGAGCAGCAGATCATCGACCTGCACGACCGGGCGGTGCGTTCGGAGTCGGGGCTGCGGCTGGCCTGAGCCGGCCAGGGGTCGGGACCCGCCGCCGCGCCAGCGGGTACCGACGCGCTCGGGCACCAATGCGCCCGGCACACAGACTTCTGCGCCCGTGAAGACCGAGGCCGTACGGCGGATCGGTCTTCACGGGCGCAGAACTGAGTGACGGGCGTCGGGCGTCGGGCGTCAGGCGTCAGGCGTCAGGCGTCAGGCGTCGGGCCACAGCCCACACACCACGTCCGGTCACAGGCCCGTGCCGTCGGCCGGACTCAGTGGTCGACGGTGGCCTTCTCCGAGCCGGCACCGGTCATGGAGCGGACCTCCATCTCGGCCTGCTTGAGCTCGTTGCGCTCCGAGGAGGTCACCGAGCCCAGCCACCCGAGGAAGAAGCCCAGCGGCACCGAGATGATCGCGGGGTTCGTCAGTGGGAACCAGGCGAAGTCGGCGCCCGGGATCATGGCGTTCTCCGCGCCGGAGACCACCGGCGAGAAGGCGATCAGGAAGATCGCGCTGAACAGGCCACCGTAGATGCTCCACACCGAGCCTCGAGTGTTGAACCGCTTCCAGTACAGCGAGTACAGGATCGAGGGCAGGTTCGCGCTGGCCGCGATCGCGAAGGCGAGGGAGACCAGGAAGGCGACGTTCTGCTCGGCGGCGAGGATGCCGCCGAGGATGGAGACTGCGCCGATCACGACGGCGGTGCGCCGTGCGACGGCGACCTCCTTCTTCGGGTCCGCCTCGCCGTGCTTGATGACACCGTTGTAGATGTCGTGCGCGAAGGACGCCGAGGCGGTGATCGTCAGACCGGCCACCACCGCGAGGATGGTCGCGAAGGCCACTGCGGAGATGATGGCCATCAGCACGGTGCCGCCCACGGCGTAGGCGAGTGCGGGAGCCGCGGAGTTCGAGCCGCCCGGAAGATCGCCGATCACGTCCACGCCCACCATGTAGGCGGCGGCGAAGCCGAGCACCAGGGTGCACAGGTAGAAGAAGCCGATCAGGGCGATAGCCCAGACCACCGAGCGGCGGGCCTCCTTCGCGGTGGGCACCGTATAGAAGCGCATCAGCACGTGCGGGAGGCCGGCCGCGCCGAACACCAGGGCGATCGCCAGGGAGATGAAGCCGAGCTTCGAGGTGCCGGAGTCGCCGTAGTTGAGCATCGGCTCGAGGATCGCGGTCCCGTCCGGGTGGGTATCGACCGCCTGGCCGAGCACGGCCGAGAGGTTGAAGCCGTTCATGGCCAGGATCCACACCGTGGTGACGCCGACCGCGGTGATCAGCAGCACCGCCTTGATGATCTGCACCCAGGTGGTGCCCTTCATGCCGCCGATCATCACGTAGGCGATCATCACGAAACCGACCACGGCGATCACGAGCGACTGCCCCAGCTTGCCGTCGATACCGATCAGCAGGGACACCAGGGCCCCGGCGCCGGCCATCTGGGCGAGCAGGTAGAAGAAGGTGACGGCGAGGGTGGAGGTCGCCGCGGCGGTGCGCACGGGGCGTTGCCGCATGCGGAAGCTGAGCACGTCGGCCATCGTGTACTTGCCGGTGTTGCGCAGCGGTTCGGCGACCAGCAGCAGAGCCACCAGCCAGGCCACCAGGAAGCCGACGGAGTACAGCAGGCCGTCGTAGCCGTACAGGGCCACCGAGCCGACGATGCCCAGGAATGAGGCCGCCGAGAGGTAGTCGCCGGCGATGGCGATGCCGTTCTGGCGCCCGGAGAAGGCGCGGCCGCCGTGGTAGAAGTCGCTCGCCTTCGTGGTGGTCTTCGAGACGCGGATGACGACCACCAGGGTCACGACCACGAAGATGAGGAAGATCGAGATGTTCAGGATCGGGTTGCCGAACTCCATCAGAGATCACCCTCCAGCTCGTCGCGGATCCGGGAGGAGACCGGGTCCAGGGATCTGTTCGCGTGGCGGATGTACAGCCAGGTGATCAGGAAGGTCATGGCGAACTGGCTGAACCCGAGGATGATCCCGATGTTCAGGTTGCCGAGCACATGGATGGACATGAACCCCTCGGCGTAGGTGGACAGCAGCACATAGGCCAGGTACCAGACCAGGAACGCGATGGTCATCGGGATCGCGAACCCGCGGAAGCTGCGGCGCAGCTGGCCGAACTCCTCGGACTGCTGGACAGCGAGGAACTGTTCAGGGGTGGGGGACGGTGGTCCGCCGGACTCCGGCGCGGCGTCGGGGGACG
>JAKDUN010000181.1 GCA_030457675.1 Brachybacterium sp.
AGCAGGCCGCAGCCCACGACCGCCGGGATCGGGCCCCTGCCGCCGCCGGGCCCCATCCCCTGCCCTCCCTGCCGCAGGACCCGCGGGACCTGGGGACCGCCGAGCTGGTGGGGGCTCTGGGGGTCGGAGGACTCCGGGAACGACGGCGGCTGACTCATGAGACGTCCGGCCAGAGGCGGCCGTGGTCCTTTCGCAGGAGGGGAGACCGCCGAGGATGGACGGACGGGGCCACGCTATCGGAGCACGACGTCCCCGCGCGGGAAGAACCCCGAGTTCACGGCCACATCCGGAGTCGTTCGTACGGAAACCTCCGCAGAGTTCTCTCCCGGGACGGACGTCTGCTCCACCTCATCGGGACCGCACGCCCTTGGGCAGCCCGGGGTGACGGGAGTAGCGTTGCCGCGCCCCTGTCCCGCTCCTCTGAACGAGGTCCCGCGCATGCCCCTTCCGGACACCTCTCGCGCCGCGCCCGATCACCTCCGGGCACGGGAGCAGTCAGCGCCCGGCGCGGCGCCATCGGCGGCTGCGGACGCACCCTCCGCCGACGACACCGTGCTGGACAATCCCGCCTGGTCCTCCCTGACCGGGCACCACCGCGATCTCGCCGAGGGCAATGAGCACGTGCTGCGCTATCCCGAGGACGTCTCCCCCTTCGTCGGGGTGCGGGACTGGGAGCACCCCGAGGTGTGGGACGCGATCCTCGAGGTGTTCGGGCACGGGGCCACCGTGAGCATCTCCCATGCCGATCCGCTGCTGCCCGAGGACTGGACCCCGGTGTTCTCGATCCCCGGCGTGCAGCTGGTCCAGACCGATCGCCTCGCCCCGACGCCCGACGAGGAGGTCGTCGAGCTGGGGGCGGCGGACAGCATCGACATGCTCGCCCTGGTCGGACGCACCCGCCCGGGCCCCTTCCTCCCCCGCACCCATGAGCTGGGTCGCTACGTGGGCATCCGTCGGGCGGGACGACTGGTCGCGATGGCCGGGGAGCGCCTGCACCCGGACGGCTGGACCGAGATCAGCGCCGTCGCGGTGGACGAGGAGCACCGCCGGCAGGGGCTCGGCTCCCGCCTGGTGCTCGATGTCGCCTTCCACATCCAGCAGCGCGGCGACCGGGCGCTGCTGCACGCCTCGGCCACCAACACCGCAGCGATCACCGGCTACGAGCAGCTCGGCTTCGCACTGCGGCGCCGGCTCTCCTTCAGTGCGGTGCGCACGCCCTGAACCCCGGCAGGCGCATTCTGCGCGCTCAGAGTCCGAGGGCGCTCTTCGTGCAGGTGGTCGTGTCGATCAGCGCCCCACGGAGAGAGAGCCTCCCCTGCTCGTCGAGCACCAGCTCGGCGCCGTGCCCGTCGTGCGTGGAGACGCTGTAGAGCGCACCGGATCGCGTCGGCGCCCCGAGATCCTCGAAGCCGTGCTCAGCCAGCACCGGGTCCAGCCTGTCGGTGACCTCCTCCCAGCCCTGGTCGCCGGAGACGCCGTCAAGGGTCTCGCCCGCCTCCCACACGCCCGGCGAGTAGCGGCAGGTCCCGTCCTCCTCCTGGACCGTTCGCTGCACCGCGTTCAGGGTCCACTCCTGCGCCGGGAGCTCGGCGGTGAGGGCGTCGGCCGCCGCGTCGTAGTGCGCGACGGCGTCCTGCGCCGGGAGCGGCTCGGCGCCTGCGGCGCAGCCGGCGACGAGCAGGGCGAGTGCCCCGAAGACCGCGACGCGTCCCGTCTCTCGCGACGCGCGCCGTGTGCGCTGCCCGGTTCCGCTGCTCATCACCTTGCTCTCCGCTCCTCGGTAGTGTGCATGATAGAGGTCACCGGGGGAGGTGGCGGAGAGGAGCAAGCACGTGACCGGATTTCTCGGGGCCGATCCGGAGCAGCTCATCGCGCTCGGCCGCACGATGGAGCGCCACGGCGAGGGTCTGCAGGCCCTCGGCGAGAGCCTCGATTCGGCAGCGCGGGCCGTGGGCTGGGACGGGGCGGATGCCGAATCGTTCCGTGAGAGGTTATCCAGCCAGGTCGCTTCGCCGCTGGCCGACGAGGCGATCCGTCTGGGCAGTGGTGCACGGGATCTGTTCCGCCATTCGGCCCAGCAGGATGCGGTCTCGAGCGTTGATGGCCGCGGGGACAGCGCGCGCTACGCCGAGCTGCTCGGCGGGGAGTCGTGGTCCGACGTCATCAACTGGTCGCAAGATGCCTGGGAGAAGACACCCTTCGACGACCCGATGACCATGGACGACCTCGGCGGCCGGTACATCGACAGTCCGGAGGGCGCACGCTTCGACCCCGCGGACGTCGACCTCTCTGCAGAGGCGATAGGCGAGCAGCGGATGCGGCAAGGGAGCCTCGGGGACTGCTGGCTGCTCGCAGCGCTCATGGCCACGGCGCAGTCGGACCCGCAGTTCCTCGCCGACAACATCACGCTGCGAGACGACGGCACCTGGGACGTCACGCTGTACGAGGGCGGCGAGCCGGTCCTCGCCAACGTGTCCCCGGACCAGATCGCCCGCGATGGAGCACGGGCCGAGACGGTGACCGCCTCCGAGCGCGAGGACGGCGCCAACGACTGGGGCAATGACGGGATCGGGTTCATGTCGATCTATGAGCAGGCGGCGATCAACCACCTCGGCCCGGACTACGAATCGGTGATCGCCGATACCCCGGCCGCCGGCCTCGAACTGGTCACGGGCGCCGAGGCGGGCAGCTCGGACATCCTCTCGTGGGGCGGGCAGCCCTCGATCGAGCAGATCGGGACCGCACTCGGCGAGGGCCGGCCGATCACGGTGATGACCGACCCGATCATGCCGTTCCGCGGCGACCTGTCCAATGCGCACGTCTACCAGGTGACCGGGGCAGATGCGGACAGCGGCGAGGTCATCCTCAGCAATCCCTGGGGCGACGACGCGAGCATGCCGGGCGAGGTGCGGGTCCCCCTGGACTTCTTCTACGGCAACAACATCGTGATGACCGGGGTCGGTGCCCCGCGCGAGGACTTCGGAGGGAACGGATGACCGGCGAGTCACGTGCCACCGCGCGGCCCGAGGTGCATCGGGTGCGGCTGACCGCCCGGGTGCCGATCGGGGAGGCGGTGGTGGGCTGCACGGGGGCGAAGATCGACCCTGCCACCGGCCGCCCCCATGCCGCGCTCGACATCACCGAGGGCGCCGGTGCGCAGCAGCTGCTGGAGGTCGTGGTCGGCGACGAGATCACGCTGGCCGCCGGTGCTCTGGCCGTCGTGCAGATCCATCCATGGGATCCTCCGCACACCGCGGGGGTCCTGCTGCGATGGACTCCCCGCAGCCGGGCGACCGGTGAGAACGCCGCCCCCGCCTGATCGGGCGCATCACCCCATCGCTCCCGGTACGGTCATCGCATGGACGACACCACGACCTGGCCGCAGCAGCTCGAGAACCTCGAGGACGTGGACCGCAGCGATGACTCCCTGCGGGCCTGGGTGTCCGAGCGGATCCACCGGCTGGAGGCCGACGGCAGGCGCAGCGCCGACACCCATCTGGTGAAGCTCGACCTGCCCGCCGGGTGGGACATCCAGCTCTACCTCAAGGACGAGTCGACGCATGCCTCGGGCAGTCTGAAGCATCGCCTGGCCCGCTCGCTGTTCCTGTTCGCCCTGGTCAACGGTCAGCTGCGGCCGGGAATGCCGGTGATCGAAGCATCCTCGGGCTCCACCGCCGTGAGCGAGGCGCATGTGGCGCGGATGCTCGCCATCCCCTTCGTCGCGGTGATCCCGCGCGGCACCAGCACCCGCAAGATCGCGCTGATCGAGGCGGCCGGCGGTCACTGCCACGTGGTCGAGGGCGCGGAGTCGATGAGCCGGGAGGCGCAGCGGCTGGCCGACGAGCAGGGCGGGCTGTTCATGGACCAGTTCACCCACGCCGAGCGGGCCACCGACTGGCGCGGCAACAACTCGATCGCCGTCAGCGCCCTGTCGCAGCTGGAGCTCGAACCGCATCCGGTGCCACGCTGGATCGTGGTGGGCGCCGGCACCGGCGGGACGAGTGCGACCTTCGGGCGGCTGCTGCGCTACCGCAATCTGCCCACCGCGCTGTGCGTGGCCGACGTCGAGGACTCCGCCTTCTTCGAGGGCTGGGTGCAGCAGGACCCGACGGTCACCACCGCGCAGGGCTCCCGCATCGAGGGGATCGGCCGCATGCAGGTCGAGCCGAGCTTCGTGCCGGGGGTGGTGGATCGGATGATCCGGGTGCCCGACGCGGCCTCGGTCGCCGCGGCCCGCTACCTCTCGGAGCACCTGGGCCGGCGCGTCGGCGCCTCGACCGGCACGAACCTGGTCGCCGCCGCCCGTCTGATCACCCAGATGCGCGAGCGCGGCGAGACAGGGTCGGTGCTGACCCTGCTGTGCGACCCCGGGGACCGCTACACCGACACCTATTTCGACGACGACTGGGTCGCGGCGCAGGGCTGGGAGCTGCAGCCCTGGCGCGAAGTGCTCGAGGCGGCGCTGCCGTTCGACGACCGTGCGGCGAGCCACCGCGGGCGCCGCGGCGGTGCTCTGCAGCCGCCGTCCGGGCCCGGCCCGCTGCGCACTACGCTCGCCCGATGACGACGACGCGGCCCCGCAGCGCTGCACCGCGACGCCTGCGGAAGGTGGTGCCGGTCCTGGTGATGCTCGTCCTCGGCCAGCTGGCTGCCGCGATCGGGATCCTGCTGCTCGCCGCGCCCGTCGCCGTGCCGCTGGCCGCCCTCGCGCTCCTGTGTGCACCGGCGCCGGCCGTGGTCGCCGCGGCGACGCTGCGCCCGCGCGCCCCCGGCGGGGTGACCGGCGCGGATCTGCTGACGCTGCTGCGGCACCTGGCGGGCGGCGCGCTCGCCGCCGCGGCCGTGCTCGCCCTAGGCGAGGCTCTGACCGTGCGCTCCTGGCCGCTCGCGGTCCTCATCGCCGCCGCACTCGCGACCGACGCGCTCGACGGCCCCCTCGCCCGACGCACGGGCACCGCAGGTCCGGTGGGAGCCCGCATCGACATGGAGGCCGACGCCGCTCTGATCCTGGTGCTCTCGGTGCTCGCGGCCACCGTGGTCGGGCCCTGGGCGCTCGCGATCGGGCTGATGCGCTATGCCTACGTCGCGGCCTCCGCCGTGCGGCCCGCGCTGCGCCGTGAGCTGGGCTTCAGCCAGTTGCGGCGGGTAGTCGGCGGGTTCCAGGGCATCGCCCTGCTCACCGCGGTGGTGCCGGTGATCTCCAGCGGGGTCGCCGCTGGGATCGTCGCCACCGCGCTCGCTGCGCTGATCGTCTCGTTCGGACGGGACGTCCTCGCACTGGAGCGCACCGAGACGGCCGAGCGGCAGGCCTCCTCCTGCCGGTGAGCCGCGCTGCGCGGACCCCGTCGGGGAGCCCCGTCCCTCACGCGAAGGCGCTCACCCCGGTGATCGACCGGCCCACGATGAGCGACTGCATGGTGTCGGTGCCCTCGTAGGTGTGCAGGGCCTCGATGTCGCTGCGGTGGCGCACCACGCGGTTCTCCAGCAGGATCCCGGAGCCGCCCAGCATGTCGCGAGCGTCGGTGGCGATCTCGCGGGCGGCGCGGGTGTTGTGCACCTTGGCCAGCGAGGCCTGCTCGGGACGGATGCTGCCGGCGGCCTCGAGCTCGGCGAGACGCACGCAGTGCAGCTGCATCGAGGTGAGGGTCTGCAGCATGCTCGCGAGCCGCACCTGGATGTGCTGCGCCTTGGCCAGCGGCCGGCCGAACTGAATCCGCTTCTGGGCGTGCTCGAGCGCCGATTCGTAGCAGGCGATCGCGTGGCCGAGCGCGCCCCAGGCGACCCCGGCACGGGTGGCGAACAGGACTGTCGAGGTGTCCTTGAAGGAGCGGGCTCCGGGCAGGCGCTGATCCAGCGGGATCCGCACGTCGGTGAGGGTGAGGTGGGCCTGGTGGATGGCGCGCAGAGCGACCTTGCCGCGGATCACCTCGCCCTCGTAGCCGGGCAGGGACTGATCCACGAGGAACCCGCTGACCTGGCCGTGCAGCTCGGGCTGGGACTCGTCCTCGACACGTGCCCACACCACGGAGACGTCGCAGCCGACGCCGTTGCCGATCCAGCGCTTCTGGCCCGAGAGCACCCAGCCGTCCCCGTCGCGGCGGGCGACGGTCTCCAGCGAGACGGAGTCGGAGCCGTGGTCGGGTTCGGTGAGGGCGAAGGCGGCATACTCGGTGCCGGACGCGAGCGGCTCGGCCCAGCGCTGCTTCTGCTCCTCCGAGCCCAGCAGCATGATCGAGCGCAG
>JAKDUN010000182.1 GCA_030457675.1 Brachybacterium sp.
GGGGACGCTCCGGGAGCACCGGGAAGGGCCAGGGCCGCGGCCGTTCGGGCGCGCCGTCGCGCGCACCGCGCCGCCGTGGCGGACGATGAGAGGATGAGCGGCCGCTCGGTGAGGAGCGGCTGAAAGGCTGTTCGACGAGGAACGGCCGGGACGCTGAGGAGGCGCGCGATGAGCATCAGCACATTCGACATGTTCAAGATCGGCATCGGACCGTCGAGCTCGCACACCGTGGGACCGATGCGCGCCGCGGCCTTGTTCGCCCGGGAGGTGCTCGGCGACGCCGAGCTCGGATCCCGCGTCGCCGACGTCGCGGTCCACCTGTACGGCTCGCTCGCGGCGACCGCCGCCGGCCACGGCACCCTGAATGCGGTGGTGATGGGGCTCCAGGGGGAGGATCCGGAGACCGTCGACCCCGTCGCCGGCCTCGAACGGGTCGTGCAGATCCAGGAGCAGGGCGGTCTGCGCCTGGACGGGACGCTGCCGATCGACCTGCGTCCCTCCTCGATCGTGCTGCACCCGCTGACCTTCCTGCCCCAGCACTCCAACGGGATGACCTTCATCGCTCTGGACGCCGACGGCGAGGAGCTGCTGCGGCGGCCGATGTTCTCCGTCGGCGGTGGCTTCGTGGTCGACGAGGCGGACATGGACCGCTCGATCGCCGAGGTCGCCGCCGAGGACGAGGGGAAGGCCGTCTTCACCACCGGTGACGAGCTGCTGCGGGTGTGCGAGGACCGGGGGATCTCCGTCTCCGAGGCGATGCTGATGCGGGAGCGGCAGTGGCGCAGCGATGAGGAGATCCGCGAGGGTCTGCTCACGATCTGGCACGCCATGCACGACTGCATCGAGCGGGGAACCCGCACCAGCGGCATCCTTCCCGGCGGTCTCGACGTCAAGCGCCGTGCCTCCTCCTGGTTCGACTCGCTCTCGGCCGAGGACCCGGTGCGTCTGCCGATGAACGCCTTCGAGTGGGTCTCCCTCGCGGCGCTCGCCGTCAACGAGGAGAACGCGGCCGGGGGCCGTGTGGTCACCGCCCCCACCAACGGGGCCGCCGGCATCATCCCGGCCGTGCTCTACTTCGCCACCACCTACATCGAGGGGGCGGATCCGGACGAGATCGCGGTGCGCTTCCTGCTCGCCGCCGGGGCGATCGGCTCGCTGTACAAGGAGCATGCCTCGATCTCCGGTGCCGAGGTGGGCTGCCAGGGCGAGGTCGGGTCGGCCTGCTCGATGGCGGCGGCGGCCCTGTGCGAGGCGATGGGCGGCAATCCGGCCCAGGTGGAGAACGCCGCGGAGATCGCGATGGAGCACAACCTGGGCCTGACCTGCGACCCCATCGGTGGTCTGGTGCAGATCCCGTGCATCGAGCGCAACGCCATGGCGGCGGTCAAGGCGATCACGGCGGCCCGCTTCGCACTGCGCGGCACCGGTGAGCACTTCGTCTCCCTGGACACAGTCATCGAGACCATGCGCCAGACGGGCAAGGACATGAACGAGCGCTACAAGGAGACCGCGATGGGAGGGCTGGCGGTCACCGCGGTCCCGGTCAGCGTCCCGGACTGCTGAGCACTCAGCAGCCGGCCCCGAGGCCCCCGGTGCCGGGGTCGCTGAGCAGTACATCGTGCGGCACCGACGCCGCGCCCAAGCGGTCGCGGATCAGGGCGCGCAGCTCATCGGAGCTGGGTGCCGGGATCCCGTCGGCCCGCACCGCCAGTTCCACCTCGGCGACCGTGCGCACCCCGAAGCGGTCGTCGGGCACCGCACGCAGGCGCGCCGCCGCCACGGCGGGGTGCGAGCGCAGCACCCGCACCACTGCGCCGGGATCGGGGAGCATCCCGCCCGAGGAGACGGCACCGTCGGCGCGTCCGAGCACATCAACGGTGCCGTCGGCGAGGATCTCTCCGCGATCGGTGACGAGCTCGCGCCGACCGGTGAAGGGGGTGCGCGCATGCAGCAGCCCGTCTGCCGCCCGCAGGCGCACCCCGCGCAACGGCCTGCCATCGACCGCGAGCGGGCCGGTCCCGGAGGTCCCGTAGACATCGTGCACCTGGGCCCGGTAGTGGCGGGCGAGGTCTGCGCGCAGGTCGGGGGTGAGCAGATCGGAGCCCGAGACCACGTGCGGGATCCGCAGCGTTCGACCGCCGGCGAGCTCGGTGTCCGCCCGCAGCAGGTCCACCAGATGCACGGGCACGCCGGTGAGCAGGTCGGGGGAGCTGTGGTGCAGCAGCGCGACCCGTTCGGGACCGGGCAGATGGGTCAGGTCCACCAGCGGTGCACCGAGGGCGAGGGCGCCGAGAGCGATCATCAGACCGTGACCGTGGACCCCAGGGGCGAGGCAGGCGATGCGTCGCCCCCGGCGCAGGCCGATCCGCCGGGCGAGATCGGCGAGGCTCGACAGCTGGCCCGCGGTGAGCGGACCGCGCCGACGCAGGTGCGGGGGCCCGGTGCTGCCGTGCGAGCGCAGCTCCAGCACGCCGTTCCCGGCCAGGACGGTGACCAGCACCTGCCGCAGCGGTGCGGTGGCGGGCAGGCTGCCCAGGCCCGCCGGTGGGGTGCCGCGGTGGCGGCGGCGGTGCAGATGCACGAGGTCGAGCAGCTCGCCCGCGCTGAGCGCGCCGTGATGGTCCATGAGGACGGCCGTGTGCGGGCGCAGTGCGACGCGTGCCCGCAGCGCGGTGGAGGCAGGGAGGACCTTCATCGCGGCCCGCTGCGGGTGGTCACCACGACCCCCGTCGATAGGCGCCGGGGTACAGCGCCCCGTCGCGCACGCCGAGTTCGTGCGCCGCCCGCTGCGGCCATCCCGGCTCGCGCAGGGCGGCCCGGCCGAGTGCGACGAAGTCCGCGTCACCGCGCTCCAGCACCGCCTGGGCGCCGGCTGGTTCGGTGATGAGGCCGACGGCGGCCACCGGCATCGTCACAGCCTCCCGCAGGGTGCGGGCGAAGCCGACCTGGTAGTCGGGGCCCACGGCGATATCGGCGATCACCGCACCCCCGGTGGAGACGTGCAGGGCGTCGATCCCTCTCTCCTCGAGCTCCCGGGCGAGCTCGACGGACTGCTCGATGTCCCAGCCGCCGTCGATCCAGTCGGTGGCGCTGAGCCGCACGATGACGGGACGCTCCGCCGGCCACTGCTCGCGCACCGCGGCGGCGATCTCGAGCGCGAGGCGCCGACGTCCCGGACCGTGACCGCCGTAGTCGTCGGTGCGCGTGTTCACCAGCGGGGAGAGGAACTCATGGACCAGGTAGCCGTGGGCGAAGTGCAGCTCGACCGCGTCGAAGCCCGCCTCCTCGGCGCGTCGCGTCGCGGCGACGAAGTCCTCGACCACGCCGGCGATGTCCGCGCGGCTCAGCGCATCGGGGGCGTCGAGCCCCGGGAAGGGGTCGGAGGTCGGTCCGACCGAGCGCCAGCCCGCGGCGAACTCCGGCACCGTGCCCCGCCGTCCGCGGAAGCGGGGGAGTGCGGGCCAGGTGGAGGCTTTGCGGCCGGCATGGGCGAGCTGGACGGCGATCCTCGCTCCCTGGTCCTGGCAGAAGCCGGTGATCCGGCGCCAGGCGGTGGTCTGGGCGTGGTTCCACAGCCCGGTGTCCTGCGGGCTGATGCGGCCTTCGGGGGAGACGGCGGTGGCCTCGGTGACGATCAGTCCGAAGCCGCCGGCGGCTCGCGCTCCCAGGTGCACCAGATGCCAGTCGGTGGGGATGCCGTCCTGTTCCTCGACCATGTACTGGCACATCGGAGCGAGCCAGATGCGGTTGCGGATCTCGAGCTCACGCAGCCGGGCCGGAGTCAGGAGTGCTGGGGAGACATCGACCGCATCGGGGACCATGGTCCCCTACGGTAGTCGCCCGCGCCGGCTCCTGCCTGCGCGTCCGTCGACGGCGTCCCAGCAGGTGGTGAACGCCGGTGGGACGGTCGGCCAGCATCTCGTGATCCCTTCGCGACCCCGACACCGAGCACCTGCCCGGTGACCACGGACTGTGTCCGGTGCGCGTGACGTGCATCTCCTGCGATACGGTGTGCGCGTCCATCCGCCCCGGTGAGCCGGGGCCCGCGAAGCAGGAGTACTGATGTCTGACGACGCTGTCACCGGGATCGAGAACCTCTCCCAGGAGACCCGCACCTTTTCTCCTCCCACCGAGTTCGTCCAGAACGCGGTCGCTCGTCCTTCGCTCTACGAGGAGGCCGAGCGGGACGATCTCGCGTTCTGGCGCTCGCGGGCGAGCCTGTTGAGCTGGGAGACGCCCTTCACCGAGACCCTCGACTGGTCCGATCCGCCCTTCGCCCGCTGGTTCGCCGACGGGACCTTGAACGTCGCCTACAACTGCGTGGACCGTCACGTCGAGTCCGGCCACGGCGCGCAGGCCGCGCTGCTGGCCGAGTACGAGGACGGCTCCGGCGCCACCTTCACCTACGCCGACGTCAAGGACGAGATCTCGAAGATGGCGAACGTCCTCGCCGACCTCGGGGTGAAGACCGGCGACCGGGTCGCGATCTACATGCCGATGATCCCCGAGGCCGTCTTCGCGATGCTGGCCTGCGCTCGCATCGGGGCCCCGCACTCGGTGGTGTTCGGCGGCTTCAGCGCCGACGCGCTGCGCTCCCGCATCGAGGATGCCGAGGCGCGCGTAGTGATCACCGCCGACGGCCAGAACCGTCGCGGCAAGCAGCTGCCGCTCAAGCCCGCGGTCGACGAGGCGCTCGCCGGTGGCGGTGCCAGCGTCGAGAAGGTTCTCGTGGTGCGCCGCACCGGTGGCGACGTCGAGTGGACCGAGGGGCGGGACGTGTGGTGGCACGAGGCACGTGAGAGCGCCTCGACCGAGCATGCCCCGGTGGCGGTGGAGGCGGAGCACCCGCTGTTCATCCTCTACACCTCGGGCACCACGGGGAAGCCCAAGGGCATCGTCCACACCACCGGCGGTTACCTCACCCAGGCCGCATACACCCACCGGAACGTCTTCGACCTCAAGCCGTCCTCGGACGTCTTCTGGTGCACCGCGGACGTCGGCTGGATCACCGGCCACACCTATGTGGTCTACGGACCGATGGCCAACCGCTCCACGCAGGTCATCTACGAGGGCACCCCGGACTTCCCGCACCAGGGCCGCTGGTGGGAGATCATCGAGAAGCACAAGGTCTCGCTGTTCTACTCCTCGCCCACGGCGATCCGCACCGCCATGAAATGGGGCGAGGAGATCCCCGCCAAGCACGACCTGTCCTCGCTGCGCCTGCTGGGCAGCGTCGGCGAGGCGATCAATCCCGAGGCGTGGATGTGGTACCGCCGCGTCATCGGCGGCGATCGCTGCCCCATCGTGGATACCTGGTGGCAGACGGAGACCGGGGGGATCATGATCTCCCCGCTGCCGGGCATCACCGCTACCAAGCCGGGTTCCGCGCAGGTCGCGCTGCCGGGCATCGGCGCGGACGTGGTCAACGATGCGGGCGAGTCGGTCGCCGACGGCGAGGGCGGCTACCTGGTGCTGAACCAGCCGTGGCCGGGCATGCTGCGCGGCATCTGGGGCGACCCGGAGCGGTACAAGGAGACCTACTGGTCGCGCTTCGACGGCCTGTACTTCGCCGGTGACGGCGCCAAGCGCGACGACGACGGCGACATCTGGCTGCTCGGCCGCGTGGATGACGTCATGAACGTCTCCGGGCATCGCCTGTCCACCATGGAGATCGAATCCGCCCTGGTCAGCCACGATTGGGTGGCTGAGGCCGCCGTGGTCGGGGCGAACGACGAGACCACCGGCCAGACCCCGGTCGCCTTCGTGATCCTGCGCGGCGGGAACGACGAGGAGATCGCCGAGGCCGGCGGCGACGAGAAGGTCTCCGAGCTGCTGCGGGCCCACGTCGGCAAGGAGATCGGCCCGATCGCCAAGCCGAAGAAGGTCCTGTTGGTCACCGAGCTGCCCAAGACTCGGTCCGGGAAGATCATGCGGCGGCTGCTGCGGGACGTCGCCGAGAACCGTCAGGTGGGCGACACCCAGACCCTCGCCGACGCCTCGGTGATGGACCTGATCCAGAAGGGGATCTCGGGCCAGGGCTGAGCCGATCGCTGCGGGAGGATCCCGCGGCATGGCGGACGGGCGGGCGTCCCCGGGATAGCCCCGGGCGCGCCCCCCGTGCCCGGCGCCCCCGGCCGCGGCCCCCGCCAGCACCCCCCCCCCCGGGGGCCCGGGGGGGCGCCCCCAATGGGCGGCGGCGGGCCGGGTGTCCACCCCCCCCCCCCCCGCCGCCCGGGCCC
>JAKDUN010000183.1 GCA_030457675.1 Brachybacterium sp.
CCCAGCAGTCCTTCCGTCTGGCCGTGATCGGCTCCGGCCCCGCCGGCGTGTATGCCGCCGAGACCCTGCTGAAGAACAAGCAGGTGAAGAACGGGGAGCTCGAGGTCTCCATCGATCTGTTCGACCGCTTCCCGGCGCCGTTCGGCCTGATCCGCTACGGCGTCGCCCCCGACCATCCGCGGATCAAGGGGATCATCACCGCGCTGCAGCGCATCCTGGGCCGCGGTGACATCCGCTTCCTGGGCGATGTCGACTTCGGCACCGACCTCACCCTCGAGGACCTGCGCCGCCACTACGACGCGGTCATCTTCGCCACCGGCGCGGTCAAGGACGCCGGCCTCGACGTCCCCGGCATCGAGCTCGACGGCTCCCACGGCGCCGCTGACTTCGTGGCCTGGTACGACGGCAACCCGGACTACCCCCGCACCTGGGAGCTGGACGCCGAGAAGGTCGCGGTGATCGGCAACGGCAACGTCGCCCTCGACGTGGCACGGGTGCTGTCCAAGAGCGCGGATGAGCTGCTGCGCACCGAGATCCCCGACAACGTGCACGAGGGACTGCAGGCCGCCGCGACCACCGATGTGCACATCTTCGGCCGACGCGGCCCCGCCCAGACCAAGTTCTCCCCGCTCGAGGCGCGCGAGCTCGCCCACCCCGAGGGGCTGCAGGTCGTGATGGACCCGCGCGATGTGGAGCAGATCACCGAGGCCGAGTGGGAGGCCATCACCGCGGACAGGCGCACCTCCCAGGTGGTGCAGACCTTCGTGGGCTGGCTCGAGGAGCAGCAGCGTCGCGAGGCCGCCGGCGAGGAGCCGACGGACCGCGAGGGCAATCCCGTGCGCCGCCGCCTCCACATGCACTTCTGGCACCGCCCCGTCGAGGTGCTCGGCGAGGGCGGGAAGGTGACCGGGATGCGCTTCGAGCGCACCCGGCTGGACGCCGAGGGCAACCTCGAGGGCACCGGCGAGATGGTCGACTACGACCTCGGCGCCGTCTACCGAGCCGTCGGCTACCACGGCTCCGAGCTGCCCGGCATCCCCTACGACGCCCGTCGCGGCGTGATCACCAACGTGGCCGGCCGCGTCACCGGGGCGGACGGCACCGTGCTCCCCGGCCTCTACGCCAACGGCTGGATCAAGCGCGGTCCCGTGGGGCTGATCGGCGCGACCAAGTCCGACGCCCTGGAGACCATCGCCAGCCTGGTCGAGGACATCGAGTCCGGGTCCCTGCCCTCCGCTGTCGAGCGCGAGGACGACGCGATCCTGCGTCTGCTCGACGACCGCGGCGTCCAGTACACGACCTGGGACGGCTGGACGGCGCTGGACGAGCACGAGAAGTCCCGCGGTGCCGCCGCTCTGGACGCCGATGGCGAGCCGCGCACCCGCATCAAGGTCGTCGAGCGCGAGGAGATGGTCCGCGTCTCCCGCGACGCGATGAACCAGCCCTCCCCCGCCTGAGAACCCAACCCCTGCGACACCGATCGTCAGGTTCCGTACCATTCTCGGCCCCGTACGGTACGGAATCTGACGATCGCTGTTGCGTCGCGGTCGCGGGCCGGACCGCTCAGCGGCGGATGGTGGCCAGGAAGTCGCCGATCCGGTCGATCGCGTCCGCCAGGACCTCGACCGGCGGCAGGGTGACCAGCCGGAAGTGGTCGTGGGTGGCGAGGTTGAAGCCGGTGCCCTGGGTGACCAGCAGCTTGCGGGCGCGCAGCAGGTCGTAGGCGAACTGCTCATCGTTGTCGATCCGGTACATCTCCCGATCGATCTTCGGGAACATGTACAGCGCGCCCTGCGCCTTCTGCACGCTGATCCCGGGGATCGAGGTCAATCCCTCATAGGCGACGTCCCGCTGTTCGCGCAGTCGGCCGCCGGGCAGGAGGAGCTGGCCCACCGACTGGTGCCCGCCCAGCGCGGTGGCCACGATGTGCTGGGCCGGCACGTTGGGGCACAGCCGCATGTTGGAGAGCACGTCCAGCCCCTCGATGAAGCTCTCGGCATCGTCCTTCGGGCCGTGCAGCGCCATCCAGCCGGAGCGGAAACCGGCCACTCGGTACGCCTTGGACAGTCCGTTGAAGGTGATCGAGAGCAGGTCCGGTGCCAGGGAGGCGATCGGGGTGTGGACCGCGTCGTCGTACAGGATCTTGTCGTAGATCTCGTCGGCCAGGATCATCAGCCCGTGCTTGCGGGCGACCTCGACGATGTCGCGCAGCACGTGCTCGGGGTACACCGCCCCGGTGGGGTTGTTGGGGTTGATGACCACGATGGCCTTGGTGCGCTCGGTGATCCGGTCGGCGATGTCGGTGACGTCCGGCCACCAGTGCTCCTCCTCATCGCAGCGGTAGTGCACGGCGCGACCGCCCGCGAGCGAGACCGAGGCGGTCCACAGCGGGTAGTCGGGCTGCGGGACCAGCACCTCGTCCCCGTCGTCGACGAGCGCCTGGCAGACCATCTGGATCAGTTCGGAGACGCCGTTGCCGAGGTAGACGTCCTCGAGCTCGATCCCGGGCATGCCGCGCGTCTGGTAGTACTGCGCCACCGCCCGACGGGCCGAGGGGATGCCCTGGGAGTCGGAGTATCCCTGCGCGGTGGGCAGGTTCTTGATCATGTCGACGAGGAGCTCGTCCGGCGCCTCGAAGCCGAAGGGCGCGGGGTTGCCGATGTTGAGCTTGATGACCTTGTGCCCCTCGGCCTCCATCCGGGCGGCCTCGGCGGGCACCGGCCCTCGGATCTCGTAGCAGACGTCGCGCAGCTTCGAGGACTGGGTGAAGATCATTCGTGGGCTCCTGGCCGTCTCGGGTAGAGCGACAGGCTACTGGGATGCCCTCCCGCCTGCATCGGAGCGCGCCATGGCGAGACGGCACTTGACACGAGCGCATTTACTTTCATACTTTCAGTAAAGCGAGGGCGACGTCGCCCTCCCCCACTCGTCACGCGCAGCCCTGGAGGCCATCGATGTCCCCGCGTCGGATCCCTGTCGACTCCACCGTCATCGCCCCGCGTCCCGGCGCGACCCGGCGCCTGCACCTGCACGCCGCCGGCGTCTCCGTGGTCCTGGACGTCACCGACGGGCGGATCCCCGCGATCGCCCACTGGGGCGCAGAGCTCGGCGAGCTCGGCCCCGCCGGTCTCGATGCCGTGTGCGAGGCCGCGGTCGATCCGGTCCCGCACAACGCGGTCGACGTCCCGGTGCGCAGCGGGCTGCTCCCCCAGCAGTCCGACGGCTGGATCGGTCGGCCCGGCCTCAGCGGCTCCCGGCCCGACGGCTCCGGCTGGGTCCCGCGCCTGGTGACCGGCGGCATCGAGCTCGACGGGCACCCGCTGAGCAGGGCGCACACGGAGACCGGCGCCGCGACGGTGCGCTTCGCGCTGGCCGACGAGGAGCAGGGCCTGGAGGTCGACCTCGAGGTCCAGCTGCTGCCCACCGGGCTGCTGCGGCTGCGCGCCGCCCTGACCAACACCGGTGCCACCCCCTACGCGCTCGATGAGCTCACCCTCGCCCTGCCGGTCCCGGCCGAGGCCGAGGAGCTGCTGGACTTCGCCGGGCGGTGGACCAGGGAGCGCACCCCGCAGCGCCGCGACTTCACCGTCGGCACCCATCTGCGCGAGAACCGCCGCGGCCGCACCGGCGCGGACGCCGCGCACGTGCTCCACGCCGGGCAGACCGGCTTCGGCTTCCGCGACGGCGAGGTGTGGGGCGTGCACACCGCCTTCTCCGGCAACCATCGCCACCTCGCCGAGCAGATCAGCACCGGGCACAGGGTGCTGGGCGGCGGCGAGCTGCTGCTGCCCGGCGAGGTGCGCATCGATCCCGGCGCGCAGTACCGGGGCCCCTGGCTGTACGCCTCGTACGGCGAGGGCCTGGATGCCGTGGCCTCCCGCTTCCACCGCCATCTGCGCGCCCGCGAGCACCATGTGGACCGTCGGCGTCCGGTCACCCTGAACGTGTGGGAGGCGGTCTACTTCGACCATGACCTCGCCCGACTCACCGACCTCGCCGACCGGGCCGCCGCCCTCGGGGTGGAGCGGTACGTGCTGGACGACGGCTGGTTCGGCTCCCGCCGGGACGACTCCTCCGGGCTCGGGGACTGGGTGGTCTCCCGCGAGGTCTGGCCAGACGGCCTGGGCCCGCTGATCGACCACGTCACCGAGCGCAGCATGGAGTTCGGGCTCTGGGTCGAGCCGGAGATGGTGAGCGAGGACTCCGAGGTCGCCCGGGCGCACCCCGAGTGGATCCTCGGCCCGTCCCCCGCGGCACTGCCGCTGGAGTCCCGGCACCAGCAGGTGCTGAACCTGACGATCCCGGAGGCCTTCGCGCACGTGCGCGACCAGATGATGGCCCTGCTGGACGAATACGACATCGGCTCTCTCAAGTGGGACCACAACCGCGACCTCCTGGAGGCCGCGACCCGCAGCACCGGCCGGGCCGCGATGCATGAGCAGACCTTGGCCGCCTACCGGCTGATGGACGAGCTCAGGGCCGCCCACCCCGGCCTCGAGATCGAGTCCTGCTCGTCGGGCGGGGCGCGGGTGGATCTCGCTGTCCTCGAGCGCACCGACCGGGTCTGGGTCTCGGACTGCATCGATCCGCTGGAGCGCCAGCAGATGAACCGCTGGACCGCGCAGCTGATCCCGCTGGAGCTGATGGGCAGCCACATCGCCTCCGGCCGCTCCCACACCACCGGACGCCTGCACACCCTCTCCTTCCGGGCGCACTCGGCCCTGTTCGGGCATCTGGGCATCGAATGGGACCTCGCCGAGGCGAGCGAGGAGGAGCTCGCCGAGCTGCGGGCCTGGATCGACCTCTACCGGGAGCGCCGTGAGCTGCTCTTCCGCGGGGACCTGGTGCGGGCCGACCGGGGCGAGAGCCCGCTGTGGCTCCAGGGCGTGATCTCCCCGGAACGGGACGAGGCCCTGTTCTCGCTGTCCGCCGTCGGCCGCACCGCGACCTCGCAGGACGCCCACCTGCGCTTCCCCGGCCTCGACCCGTCGGCAACCTACCGCTTGCGCCCGCTGCTGATCGGCGAGCGCCCTTCGAACCTGATCCCGCCGCCGTGGCTGGAGCGGGCCCTGGAGGAGGACGGCCTGGCCCTGCCCGGTGCCGTGCTGGTCCGCTCGGGGCTCACCGCTCCGCTGCTCGACCCCGAGCAGGGTCTGCTGTTCTCCCTCGTCCGCGAGACCGACCCGGCACCCGTGCCCTGACCTGCCCGATCCCCCACCGAAAGAAGGTAGCCATGTCCACCGCGACGACGTCGACGCGGTCGGCCCCCACGAGGCGCCGCCGGAAGGACGACACGAAGCTCGCGCTGCTGTTCATCGCGCCCGCGACCGTCGGTCTGCTGGTGTTCCTCGTGTGGCCGCTGCTGACCGGCATCTACTACTCCTTCACGGAGTACACGACCCTCACCCCGCCGCAGTGGGTGGGCTTCGAGAACTACAGCAGGATGCTCACCGACCCGGTGTTCTGGAACGCGCTGAAGGTGACCCTCTGGTACGTCATCCTCAACATCGGCATCCAGACGGTGGTGGCACTGCTGATCGCCGTGCTGATGCAACGGCTCACGCAGTCCACGATCCTGCGCTCCCTGGTGCTGGCGCCCTACCTCGTCTCCAATGTGGTCGCCGCCATCGTGTTCCTGTGGATCCTGGACACCCAGATGGGCATCTTCAACATCTTCCTGCAGTGGCTCGGCTTCGACCCGGTCGCGTTCTGGGCCTCGGAGACCTGGGTGATCCCGACGATCGCTCTGGTCAACGTGTGGCGGCACATGGGCTACACCGCGCTGCTGCTGTTCGCCGGGCTGCAGTCCATCCCCCAGCACCTCTACGAGTCGGCCCGCACCGAGGGCGCCGGCGAGATCACGCTGTTCCGCCGGATCACCCTGCCGCTGCTGCGGCCGATCCTCGCGCTGGTGCTGATCATGTCGATCATCGGCTCGTTCCAGGTGTTCGACACCGTCTCGGTGACCACCGGCGGCGGCCCGGCCGACGCCTCGAAGGTGCTGCAGATGTACATCTACGAGAACGCCTTCGGGCAGTACCAGTTCGGCTACGCCTCGGCGCTGTCGGTGGCGCTGCTGGTGATCCTCATGATCGTCACATTCACGCAGTACCGGATGACCAACGCCGGCACGTCGGACCTGGACTGAGAGGACGCAGCCCCATGACCACCACCACGCCCGATGTCACCGCCGCCGCCCCGTCGCCGATCCCATCCG
>JAKDUN010000006.1 GCA_030457675.1 Brachybacterium sp.
ACACCCCGGGTGAAGCTGACTACTACCGCAACGGCGGCATCCTGCAGTACGTGCTTCGGCAACTTGCCGGTAGTTGAGCTAAACCGCTCGAATAAAAGAACCTGACACGCCCGACCGTGTCTAGTTCCAGCGTCTCACACATACGCTCCGTCAGGCTTCGGCCTGGCGGAGCGTATGTGTCTATGGCTCAGTCGAGGTGTCGACACCAGAACGAGTCGTCGGCCCAGTCGTCGGGGATGCCGATGTCTCACAGGTGCACGACCGCTCTTCATCCCCAGTTCAGAGCCCGGCTAACCCTTGGGCCAGGCGAGCCTCGACGACTCGTGAAGTGGTCCTCCTCCGTTCGTTTGACCCATGTGCAGCGACCCTGTATGCTTGTACCAACACGACAGGTCCGCTTCTCTAGATGAGACGCGGGCCTGTTCTCTTTCTGCCCCGCGCCGGGGACGCGAGGACGATAAGCACATGAGCACGCCGGAGAGCACCTACGCCAAGCCGTTCCTGACGATCCCCGAACAGATCAGGCGGCTGCGCGGGCGAGGCATGGACTGCGGAACAGGCACTTTCGCTTCGGGCGTCCTCGAGCGCTACGGCTACTACCGGCTGTCGGGATACTGGCACCTCCACCGAGCTCGACCCAAGCCTCCCGCGGATCGTTTCGACAAGGACGGCCGTGAGATCCGCCTGGACTCGTTCGTGCCCGGCACGAGCATGGCCCACGTGGTCGCCCTCTACGAGTTCGACCACGAGCTGCGGACCCGTCTTGGCGACATCATCAGCATGGTCGAGACATCGTTCCGGTTCCACGTCGGCCACCGACTCGGAAGGAGTGACCGGTTCGCCCATCGGCGTCCCGAGAAGCTCGGCGCGCTCCGGCCAGCGGACCCGGGCGCGCCACCCGAGCCGACCACTGCCTACCGCGAATGGCTCAAGGAGTACGAGCGTCACGAGAAGCGTGCACGGGGCGACTTCGTCGTGCATTTCCGCGAGACCTACGGTCCGCACCTGCCGATCTGGGTGGCCACGGAGGTGATGTCTTTCGGTGTCCTGAGCGGCCTCTACGACCTGATGACCCAGGCCGATCAGGAGATCCTTGCAGCGCGGTTTCACATCAGCACCGCCGACGGCAAGGGCGACCGCGGTGCTTTGAGCAACTGGCTCAATAACCTCCGGAACGTCCGGAATATCTGCGCGCACTACGGCCGCCTGTGGAACCGCAGCTTCGATGTGGTCATCGACGCGCCGGGGCAGGCGCGCGCGGACGCGGGCGACCTCCTGGCCCCGCTCGTCGAGGAGGGCGTTAACAATCGGCTGTACGGCGTGCTGCTTATCCTGCGCCACCTGGTGCTGAGCATCGCGCCTGAACGGTCCGACGTCATCGACCTCGCCGACCTCATCGAGGCCAGGTCGAACGAGATCGGATTCTCCATGACCCAACTCGGGTTCCCCGACGACTGGCGGAGCAGCCCGACCTGGGGCCGGGCCTTCTCGCTCGATCCCTCGCCCGTGCTGACGGCGAGCCTGCTCGACCGCGCCAAGTGGTGGACGGCAGTCGAGACGCGAGCCGCGCTGACCCGGGCAGAAGTCGCTGGGACCGAGCATTATCGGACCCCGGAGGAGGCGGCGCGGGCGATGAAGGCGGCCCAGCGTAGCCTGCTGCGGGCCTATCGGAAGCACCAGGTCGTGATTGAGATCGAACTCGGGAAGACCAAGCACTATCCCGCTTTCCAGTTCCGCGACGGCAAGATCATCGACGCCCTCGCCGAGATCAACAAAACGTTCGCCACCGCATACGCAGACACGGACCCAACACTACTCGCCGCGGCGTTGCTGGACTGGTGGCAGACACCGCACTCTGGATTACCGAAAGGCCCGGACGGCTCGGATCGATCGCCGAGAGACCTGCTGTATTCAGTCTCCGAGCAGGAATTCGAGTTGGAAGTCGAAGTCACGAATGCTACGAGTAGCTTCGTCGCCCCGAGGTGGATGACCTCATAGCCCGTTGCAGCGCGGGCGACTCCCGCGTCTTGCTCCGGGGTGCCACCCGATACGCCGAGTGCACCGATCAGTCGGCATTTTCGTCAACGATTGGATCGCCTTCGTCCATGAAGAGAAGTCCGCGTTTGGTGTGGTCGAAATGAGCGATGGGCTTGCCGATCTGGAGTGGTGCATTCAAGGCGGAGACGATTAGTTTGGTTAGTTAGCCTTTCTGAGATTCGTTCTAGAGCGCGAGCACCGACGACCACAGAACGTCCGGTCGCCCTGTGCCAGGTCATTCGCCCGTTTTCGCCGCGCATTCACGGAGAATGGAGCCATGGAACGACCCATCGACTTCTGGCGCGAACGGCGCATGCAGTGCAGCGGCTGCGGCCATTGTCTCGTCATCGACCTGGACTGGCTCCACCGCTGGGAGCAGGGCAGGGAGAAGTGCCCCGGCTGCGGCCTGACGTGCGCGCACCAGGACGCGCCCCGAGTCACGGTCGACCACGACAATCCCGCCCTCGACGACGACCAGGTTGCGACCTTCTTCTGGTACCACACGAGCACGCAGCCGGACTGGCCGACGAGGAACTTCGACCCAGCGGCGGACCTGACGCCCGGGATCCGACGGATGATGGGCGGCGACGAGAGGGTCGCCGCGTGGGCGGCTCATCAGCGGGCAAAGGCGCTCCACGTCGGCACGTACGAGGCCGCGGTCCACAACATGCTGCGTCGGATGCGCGACCAGGCCGACCGGGGCAATCAGTTCTACCTCTACCGAGTGCACCTGAAGCCGTCTGTCGTCGAGCGGGAGGGCTGGATCATCGATCCCAGCAACTGGCTCGGCGACGTCGTCCTCGACGAGGTCTGCCCTCCAGGAGTCGACGTCGCCCGCTACCTCAACTACCACGAGGATCCCGGCGGGCTCTCCCTGGCGCTGGGACGGGAAGCGATCGACGGCGTCCAACGGGTCGCCGTTCCGCTCTTGGATTCCTGGGACGTCGACTGGGTCGGAGAAGCCGCCGCGGACCTCGAGGGCGCTTCAGACGCTTTGGGCCCGGAGCCCGGCAAGTTGGGCCGGTTCAGGCCACCGTCGTCTCCGCGAGCCGCCCTGGCCCGTGAGCTCGGTGCTGCCCTGGCCGGTCGGCTGCCCATTAATCTCCGGGATCAGTTTGAGTCGGCCGTGTCGTTCGGTGAGGGGGACGACCCAGTGCTGTGGGCGCGGCGGACGATCCGTCTTTTCGGGCTGATCGAGGACCCGGCGCGCGTGCTGGCGGCGCTGGATAGAGTCGAGCGCCGACGGGTGTGAGGGCCCGGCAGACAAAATCCCCCAAGTGCGCATCATGGAGAGGCGTGAGGGATGTAGTGGTCTCAGGTTAGTACTGACTGGCTCGAGCCGCCGTCGGCTCGTATCCCAAACAAAAACGCGGCACGTAAGCTTTAAACGGTCCGATGCCCAGGGTGATTCGTTTCCGCGAGCTCCGTCGAAAGAACCTCGGTCGCCCACTCGTGCCGCCAAGCCATCGCGGTCGATGCGTCGCCGCGGCTCTATTGGCTGGCCAGCCCAGCACCGGGCGCGCAGGCCCCGAAGCGGTACAGCTCGGGGCCTGCGTGCCGACGTCCGATCAGAACGCGTCCGGGTAGATCCGCTTGGCGATCGTCTCGACGGCTCCGATGTTGCCCAGGGTGCCCGGGTGCAGATCGCTTTCGGGGATGGCGATGAGGAGGTCGTTCTTCACTGCCGGGACGTCGGGGAAGGTCTTCTTGAGGTAGCTCCGGGTCTGCTCCTCGTGTTCGGGGCCGGTGACTCCGAAGACGATCGCTTCGGGCTTGCGGCTGATGACTTCTTCGGGGTTGATCTCGGCGGCGAAGAAGTCTGAGAACTGCGGGTCCTCGGGGTCGGAGACGTTGTCGCCTCCGGCGGTCTTGATGATGTCTGCTTCAACGCCTGCACCGATCGCCGTCAGCGAGTTGCCTTCGACGTAGAGCTGCGCGACAGTCGGGCGGGTGTGCCCGGCAATGCCGTCCTTGACCGCAGTGAGGCGGTCTTCGCCGTCCTTAATGAGCTCGTCGGCGGCGTCGGGGGTGTCCATGATCGTTCCGATGTTCTCGATGTCGGTGAACACGTCTGTGACTTCGGCGCTGTTGCGCCGGTCCGCGCAGCCCCCGGTGGCGACGTAGGCCTCAGCGCCATTGTCGTTGAGCTGGTCGATGCTGGCATATCCCTGCTCGGCGGTGAACTCGTAGGACGTCGGGGAGAGGACGAGGTCTGGTTTGGTGGCGAGGAGGTCTTCGCGCGTCGGCGGGGCGTCGGTGCTGAGAACGGGGATGTCGTCGGCCTTCTCTGTCAGGTCGTCGGGCAAGGGGGAGACACTGGTCTGGGCTTGGGCGACGATGGCGTCGTCCAGGCCCAGGCGCAGGAGCAGCTCGGTCTGGGTGGGCATGAGTGAAGCAACCCTGGTGGGGGTCGCCTCGAAGGTGAGCTCGCGTCCGCAATTCTCGATGGTGACGGCCCCTCCCGTGCCCTGCTGCTCGGCGGTGTCGGTGCTGACTGCGCTGCCGCAGGCGGCCAGGAGCAGTGGTGCCGCCGCGATGGCAGCGATGGCGGCGGTGATCCTGCTGCGGCGGGGTGTGGTGGTCATGTGATGGTGATTCCTTCCAGGGTTGAGGTCGATAGCGGTGCTGGCTGTTCGGCGGTTCGGGATGGTGCGTCGAAGAGGAAGTGCTGGGCCCCGGTGCGCGGGTGGGCGACGAAGGTGGACTCGACGTCGAACACGGATCGGATCAGGCCGGTGTCGAGGACCTCGTCGGGCGGCCCGGCGCAGACGAGGTGCCCGTCCTCAAGGATCGCGAGGGCGTCGCAGGTGCGGGCGGCGAGGTTGAGGTCGTGCAGGGCCACGAGGACCGTGCGGTCGGTGGCCCGCACGAGGTCGAGCAGCTCGAGCTGGTGGGCGATGTCGAGGTGGTTGGTCGGTTCGTCGAGCACCAGGACGGGTGTGTCCTGGGTCAGGGCCCGGGCGAAGAGGACCCGTTGCCGTTCGCCTCCGGACAGCGCCGAGAACGGGCGGCCGGCGAGGTGGGCGGCCCCGGCCCGGGCGAGAGCGTCGTGCGCGATGGCCAGGTCGTTCTCGGAGTCGCGGCCGAACCCCTTGCCGTGCGGGATCCTGCCCAAGAGGACGAGATCGATGACGGGGACCTCGAATTCCTCGCCGTGCTCCTGGGTCATGACCGCAACACGGCGGGCCATTTCCTTCTTGGGCACTGCGGTGAGGTCGGTGCCGTCGTAGCGGACGTGCCCGGGCGGAGGGGGCGCGATCCCGGCGACGGCCCGTAACAGGGTCGACTTGCCGCTTCCGTTGGGACCAAGGAGCCCCAGCACCGTGCCGGACGGGACGGAGAGGGTCACATTGGAGACGATCGGGCGTCCGCCGAGATGGACACTGAGGCCCGTGATATCGACTCTCATCGGCCCACTCCCACAATGTCAGCGCGGTCGCGGCGCAACAGCCAGAGGAAAAAGGGGGCACCGACGAGCGCGGTCAGCACGCCCAGGGGAACTTCGGAGGGTGCGGCGAGCGTGCGGGCGAGCAGATCGCAGATGGCCAGGAACGCGGCTCCACCGAGGACCGCGACCGGGAGCATCTTTCGGTGGTCGGCTCCGACAATGATGCGCGCGGTGTGCGGGATGATCAGCCCGACGAAGCCGATGCCTCCGGCGACGGCGACGACCGAACCGGTCAGGAGCGCGGCGGCGATGAGGATGCTGGTGCGCAGGCGATTGACGTTGATGCCCAGTGACGAGGCCGCGTCGTCGCCGATGAGCAGGGCGTTGAGCGCTCGTGCGCGGAAGCCGGCGAAGAGTCCCACGGCGGCCAGGGCAATGGCCGGGAGGACGAGGTGGTGCATGGTCGCTGCGGAGACGGAGCCGAGCAGGAAGAACATGATGCTGAAGACGTTCTGCGCGTCGGTGGAGATCGTCAGATAGCTGGTGATGGCGCTGAAGAGCGAGCCGAGCGCGACGCCGGCGAGGATGAGCCGCTGAGGGGCGATCCGTCCTCCCTTGCGGGCGAGGAAGTACACCGCAGCGGTCGCGACGAGCGCGCCGGCGAACGCCCAGATGCCGATCCCGAGCCCGCTCAGCCCGACCCCGAGCACGATCGAGGACACGGCCCCGACGCCAGCGCCGGCGGAGACACCGAGGATGTAGGGCTCGGCCAGGGAGTTGTGGACGACAGCCTGCATGAGTGCCCCGGCCAGCGCCAGCGCGGCACCGGTCATGGCCGCCAGGATCGTGCGCGGCAGGCGGAACTGCCACACGGCGCTGTCCTGGACCGTGGTCAGCGACCCGTCGGACATCCACGGCATGCCCGGCACCAGGTGCCCGGTGATGATTTTGGCCGCGTCTTCCAGCGTGACCGTGATCGTGCCGATGCTGGCGGAGAGCACGACCACGGCCACCAGCGTCAGTGCGAGGCCTGGCACGAGGATCCGCACGGCGAGACTGCCTCGACGTCGCTCCACTGCTGCCGTGACGCGGGGAGTGCCGGAGGGTTGTGGCTTCCTGCCGCTTGCCGGTGTGGACGGTGAAAGGGGTGTCTGATCGGTTTGTGCTGAGGTCATGAGGAGCGGTCGGCCTTCTCTGTATGTCGGGTGAGTAGTCCGGTCGTGCTGGCTGCGAAGCTGAGGACGGCGGCGGCGAAGTCGTGGACGCGGTCGAGGTGGTTGGTGCCGTGCCCGGTGCGCGGTGCGTGCCAGATCGCGGCATCTGCACCGGCGTCAAGAAGGGCTTCGATGACTCGACGTGTGTCGGCGGCGGATACGCGGGAGTCCTCGTCCATCACGACGCCCAAAAAGCGCGGCAGCGGACCCGAACAGGCGGCGAGGGCCTGGGCGCGGTGCAGTGGGGAGATCGCACGGAGGCGTTCGCGGCCTTGGGACGTGTCGGACGTGCCGAACTCCGCGATCCAGTGCCGGCCGAGCGGATGAGCGTCAAGGTTGAGCAGGTCCAGCGGCGCGGCGGTGCTGACGATCCCGGCGCAGAGCTCAGGGTGGCCCAGTCCGCAGCTGGTCGCGATCACGCCGCCATGGGAGGCCCCGACGAGGACGAGCTGGTCTGGGCGCGTGTACCCGGAGTCGATGAGGCTGCGGGCCGCTGCGGCGAGGTCGGCGATGGCCTGGTGCTTGCGGTCGCCTCGACCGGCGTCGCGCCACGCTGCGCCGCGCTCCCCGCCGCCGCGGACCTGTGCGATCGCGTAGCCGCCGCCGGCCTCGGCCCATGCCGGCACGCTGGGTTCGAAGATCGGCAAGGCCGGCACCCCGAAGCCGCCGTAGCACGTCAGTATCAGGGGGCCTGGTCCGCGGTCCGGGCCCGGACCTGTCACCACGACGGAAATCTGGACACCGTCGTCGGCTCTCGCGACGTGACGCAGGGTACGCACTGGGGCTGACGCGGCCGCCAGTCGACGCTGGTGGGGGGCATCGTGGACGTCGTCCAGGGACAGGACACGCGGGGGAGTCGTGGGTCCTTCCACCATGACCGCCACCCGCCCGGCATCGACTGCGATCCCGGTCGCCACGGCCGGTTCGCCCCGGAAGACCACTGACCGTTCGGTGACGACGTGTCCCTGGTCGAGCTCGAGGACGACGCTGGCACCGGCCCGCACGGCGGTGGCGACGACCCTGCTCCCGGCGATGGTCCAGGAGGTGATCTTCGCCTCGGGGTCCTCCCAAGTCCACAGCACGTCGCCGTGCTCGAGCCCCATAGCCTGCAGTCGACGGCCATCGTCGACGACCACGGCATCGGTGAGCGCGGCGACTCGGGTGACGGCGGGCAGTTGCCCGATCTGCCGGCCGGTGGAGTGGTCGATGAGACGGGTCACGCCGCCGGGGCGGCTGATGGCGACGAGCCCGGCCGCGCCTCCGGGGAAGAGCCTGCTGGTGGCCGCCTCCGGCGTGACCGAGACGCAGACATCGCCACTGCGGGGCCGGTAGACGACATGGCTGCTGGATGGGCGGGCGAAGAGCTCCAGGGCAGAAGCATCGGCGCGCCACAGCATCGGGTCGTAGCGGCAGCGGACATCAGTGAAACGGCGCAGCCGCCCCGAGGCGGTGTCCAGCACCGCCAGATGGGCATCCTCGTCGGCGCGCTCGGCCAGCTGCATCGCGATGTGGACTCGGTCCGGCGAGGGAGACATCGTCAGGATGTGGTCCTCGGTCTCGAATACGGAACGGTCGGTGGCGACGTCGTAGACTCCGCGCCGCTGCCGGTGCTCGGCCCTGCCCAGGGCGAACCCGTGATCGGGCAGGCCGGGCCGGGCGTGGCGCTCCCAGCGGGTGAGGGCGGCGTCGATGACGGGATGGATGGAGGGAGGGACTGCGTTCACGCTCACCTCCCGACCGGGTCGCGGCCGGCACCGGGCCAGTACAGCTGGCCGCCCTCGTCAAGGGCAGTGGGCACAGTGAACGTGTCGAAGCGGTCCTCGCCGACGAGATGGACCTCGGAATCTCCGCCCCGCGAGACCGCGACGAGGGCCCCCGTGGGATCGACGGCGACGGCACGGCGCTGCGCGGGAGAGTCCCCGACCGGGTCCCAGGGCAGTCGGCCGGGGACCGGTGGGCGCGACATCGCCGGCAGCGGGACCTCCCCGTCCTGCTGGAGGGCTTGGTCGCGGCGATCGATCAGCGTGAGCGTGTCCGCCTCGGGGTGGATGGTGGCCACGGCGGCGCGCCCGCCGCCGAGTCCGAACCGGAATGCCAGCCCCGCAGGAAGGCCGATGCTGGTGGACACACCCGTAGCCAAGTCGATCTCGACGAGCGCATTAGACCATTGAGTCCAATTGGTCGGCGATTCCGGCCCGCCGCGCACGATGCCCAGAGCGCTGCCGGTGGCGGGGTCGAAGCGGAGGTAGAAGGCGCGTCCGGGAACCGGCCACGGTACGACGCCGATCGGGCGAGGCACCCCTTTGTCGACGACGAAGCGTTCGAGGCCGCGGCTAGTGGCCGTGGCGAAGATTCCGGATGCCTGGTCGACGACGTCGCCGTGCCCGTCATCGGCGAGATCGTCGGTGGTTCTGCCCGCCAGGAGCGGCACGTGGGCCCCGACGCGCAGGCACTGCTGCAGCGGGATCGCCTCGATGGCTCCGGGTTCCCGATGGCGCAGCACCACGTGCAGGCTGCCATCGGCTTGATCCGGGGCGACCAGGACGCCGGGTTCGCCGGTCTGGGTGCGGAATCGGGTCGAACTGCCGGCGCTTCGGTCGATGACCGTGACGACATCGCTCCAGGGCTCGGCATTGGCTCCGAGCCCTGTGCTCACGACGAGGTGCTGGCCAGCGGGATCGCACGCCAGGTGCTCGGCTGGAATCGCCACGGGGACGCTGGCATCGCGATCGCCGCCCCGGATCACGACCGCGCCGCCGAGATCGTCGACCCCGGCCCATGCACCCTCCTCGAGCGCGAGGATCCCCGCGTGCTCGGCGAGGACTCCCGACCCGAGATCGGTGATGACGCAGTCGCGCAGGGAGTAGGCGCGGCCGGCGCGGTGATCGGCGATGACGAGCTGCTGTGACGACATGCACCCACCATAGTTGAAAGTGAGAATCGTTTGCAAGTAGAGTGGTGAGGGTCCGCACCCGCGGACCGTGTCGGTCAAGGACTGGCATGTATCACCAATTGAGAGGAGACCCTCATGAGCGAGAAGACCGTGGCGGAGATCGAAGAGACCGAGCAGCTGGCCCACCTGTCGGCCACGCACTCGAACGCACTCGTCGAGAACCCGTTCGACTGACTGCGTCAGGCTTGCTGCCTCGGCAGTGAGCATTACCGTCCCGGTCGGGCAGCCGCAGGGCTGTCCGACCGGGCCTGTTCGAGAGGCTTCACATGCTCACAGAACTCAAATTGACCGAGGTCCCCGACACGGGTGCCTCGATCCTCCTCGACCACGCTGGTGCCGGCGTCGCGCGTACCGCGTCCGGACGCTTCCTCAGGCTGCAATCGCCGCCACCGCGCCTCGTCGGCACCCTGGCCGGAACCGACGAGGGCACGACGCAGTCGCGGGAGCATGCCGCGGACCTCAGCGCCGAGCTCCAAGCGCGAGAAGCCGCGGACGCGCAGATCCGGTGGCCGGCCCGGCGGCGTCAGGTCGTGCTCATCGGCACCGGCGAAGTGCCCGATGACGTCGCAGCAGCGCTGCAGCAGTGGGAGGTCTGCGTCACTCGCCACCGCAATGCCGACGAGTTCGACGCCGCCCGGGACCAGGGGAGCGACCTCGTGATCGCCTACGCGGCAGTGCCTGCCGACCGCGATGCCTGGGCTGGGCTCGACCGGCTGCCGAAGGCGGGTACGGCGTGGCTGCGCGCCTATCGGGAAGGCGAGATCTGTTTCGTCGACCCGGTCAGCGTTACCGAGGATGATCCCACCAGCGAGCACGTCCGCCGCCGCAGATTGGCTGCCAGCCTCGTGCCCGAGGAGCTCGCGGCCTGGCAGGCCGCCGCGCCAACGTCGAACGCACCGCTGCCGGTCGCGGCCCGCGCCTGGTGCGTGGCCCGGATCCTCAGCGTCGCCGCGGCATGGGCCCAGGACACGCCCGAGGTCGAGCGCTACCGACGGACCCTATGGAAACTCGTCCCTGCCACAGGCACCAAAAGCGAGCACCCGGTGATCGCCTACCCGACTCCGTACGCGCCAGATGCAAGGGCCACCCGCCGATGACAGGCCACGGCCCGCGCGCGCACTCCTGCCGCGCCGATGACGGCACCGTTCTCCAAGGCCTGTTGTGGCAAAGCCCGAACCCGGCCGGCGTGGTCATGATCCGCACCCCTTACGAGGCCGCCGCCCACGCGTCGACGGCGCGGTCGTGGGTCGAGCGCGGCTACCACTGCCTCGTCCAGGATGTGCGAGGCCGCTATGAGTCCTCCGGAATCTGGCAACCCTACCAGCACGAGGCCGCCGACGGCTTGGCCCTGCTGGGCGTCCTCGCCGAGGACCACCCCGACCTGCCCGTGATCACGTTCGGGGCCTCCTACGCCGCGCACACCGCGCTCGAGGCCGCCCGGGCAGCAGCAACCTCGAGGACCGCCGCCGTGCCCGCCGCGGTGATCACGCTGGTGCCCGCACTTGGCCTGGCCGAAACAGCGTGGGACGCACACGGGCGTCCTCAGACCACACACCGCATCGGTTGGTGGCATCAACACGGCCGTACCCGACGCACCCAAGATCCACTGTCGGACGACGCGCTACGGGCCCGCTCCCGCGACGTCGCCGCCCTCGGCCTGACCGGCGCGGCCCGGGCCTGGGGGTGGGACGAGGCCGACTGCGAGGCCTGGGCCAGGCTGTGGACGGCCGCGCGCACCGACCTCACGACCCGCTACGCCGGACTGCACATGCCGCTGCTGGTCATCAGCGGCACGAAGGACTTCTTCGACCACGACGCGAACCGCCTGGCAGCCTGCTGGAGTGGCAAGAGCCACATCGTCACCGGACCCTGGGGACACCGTCTGATCACCGGGATCACCGATCCGGTACTGCGCCAACAGGTCCGCGACGCCGGAGGCCTGGGAACCATCATCGACTCCTGGGTTGCCTGCCACGGGCCCTCGGGCAGCCCCGCACCATGGGCGGCACAGCTCCGTCGGGTCAGACGGAGCCGTTCCAACTTCGACCCGGCAGATGGCCAGTGGCATCACGAAAGGACCCTCACCATGAGCTCCGCGAACTCGGACACCCTTCCTGGGGGAGCCAACTCAACGAAGACCAAACAGGACAATGCGCTGCCCGAACTGCCAATCGAGGCCCTCGTGGACAGCGAGTGCGGGGTGATTCGCTCCGTGCGCGAGGTCCCGCACCCCACCGGCGCACCGCAGGCGTACCTGGGCCTGACCGCGGCCGTCGCCGATGCCAGGCAATTGGGAGAGTGGCCCGCCGACCGGGTCTCCCTGGGCACCTCGTTCAGCGACCCAGCGCAGGCGCGGATCGCCGCGATCGCCGAAGGCATCGAACGGTACTGCGGGAACTGGCTGCCCGCCGAGCTGCCTGCCTGCGAGCTGCGCATCGGCAGTTACGAGGAGCTGACGTCGGCAGGGCTGAGCCTCATCGGGCTCGACGATCTCCCCTCGTTCGCCTCCTGGCAGTACGAGAGAGCCGGCTTCCCTTACGCCCCGCTCACCGCCGACACCCCGACCCTGTGGACCAGATGCACCGACCTGCTCGGTGCCGACGTGTGGATGCCTGCCTCGCTGGTGTACCTCAACTGGCGGCAATCTCGGTTCCGCGACCTGCCGCGCATCCATCACCTCAACTACGCGGGCATCGCCACGGGTCAGGGAGTCGACGACGCCCGCGACCGCGGCGTGCTGGAGATCATCGAACGCGACGCACTCGAGCTGTGGTGGCACCTCGACGGCCCTACCATCGGCATCGACCCGGCCACCGTGCCCGGCTTGCTCGACGACCTGGCCGGCAGCGACCTCGAGGTCTCGCTGGCAGTGATGCCCTCGGAATTCGCCTCCGCGATCGCGGCCCTGGTGTTCGATCCCGCGCGCGGCATCTACGCCGCAGGATTCTCCGCCGCGCTGGACCCCGCTCGTGCCGCCCGCAAAGCCGTCCTCGAAGCCGTCCACACATGGGTCT
This sequence comes from Brachybacterium sp., assembly GCA_030457675.1. Lineage (GTDB taxonomy): Bacteria > Actinomycetota > Actinomycetes > Actinomycetales > Dermabacteraceae > Brachybacterium. Next base: position 12,607 of record JAKDUN010000006.1, read on the forward strand.
ACACCCAAGGCTGCACCGACAAGCAGGGATGGGTGTTCCGCGCCGTCGAGCAGGGACTGATGGCCAAGGGCCTCTATTTGGACTTCCGGGACGACGCCAGCTACCTCGACGCCGCCGGCCCCGAGTGCGAGCACATCATCGACCTAGGCGCACATGTCCAGCTGTGGCTCGACCCCCGCATCCACCACGAGGCGCGCCGCTTCACCGCCCCGGCGCAGGGGATCCGGCCGATCGACGACATCCCGACGACGTCCATGCCCGAGATACACCAGAAGCTGGCCGACGCCGGGCACCAGGTGCTCACGCGCGACCTCACCACCGACGACGTGCGGCGCACATCTCTGCGGGTCGTGCGCACGTTCGTCACCGGACTCGTTCCCAACGCGCCCGCGGCGTTCTCCTATCTGGGGATGGGCCGCTTCCCCGACGCCGCACTCAAGCGGAAGTGGCGCAACTCATGGGCCGGCACGCCGGCCGATGTATCCCTGATCCCGCCACCGCACATGTAGGACCCAGATGATCTCGCAACCAACACAGGCCACTGCCTCCGACGGTACCGCCAGCCGCGCCGTAGGGCTCCCGCCACTCCTGGGCCAGGCACTCGGACCCCTGGTGCCCGGTGCCCCGATCCCACCGGGGCCCCGCATGAACCCCTGGGACCGGGCCGGAGCCCGGCCCGTCACCACGCTGCCCGACGGCGTCAAAGCGCTGCTGGAGGGCCTCTGGCTCAGTCCCGGATACCACCGCGGCCCGGACGGGAAGACGACGCGGATCCGGCAACGCCCGGTCCCATCAGCAGGCGGTGCCTACCCCGTCCACACGCACCTCGTGATCAGCAGTCTCGGTGCTGCGGGCCTCGATCCCGGCCTCTATGCCTACGATCACGAGCACGACACCTTGCTCCGACGCCACGATGAACGACCAGCAGGCCGCCGCCCCGGGGCACCCGAGTCCGCGGATTCCTGGATGGTGTTCACCGTCCAGCCCGGGCGAAGCTTCGGACGATACCGTCACCGCGCCTGGCCGCTATGGATCGCCGATGCCGCCTACGCTCTCACCGCCGCCGAATTCCTCCTCGACGATCCCGCCGAGACGCTCATCGGCCCAGCCGCCGGGCTCCGCGATCTGCTCGCGTTCGCCCCTGGCGCAGACACGGGCTGGTGGCTCTCCCGGGGACTCGTCCCCGAGATGCCACTGGTCGCCATCCGCCTGCCCAGACGCATCCGCGTGAACCGGCCTCGAAGCACGGCGCTGGCGAGAAGACGCTCACCGTCGCTGGCCACCTTCGCCACAGGTGAACCGGGGGCGGCGAGCAGTCGGACCCTCCACTTGGCGCAGAGGTCGGGACAGGCCTGGCTGCTGGGGGCCGACCGGATCGAAGCATGGACCGTCTCGCCCCAGGACCCGCCCCGACAGATCGCACGGGCGGTGTGGAACGCGCATCGATGCGCGGCCCGCCTGGTGTACGACGCTGCCGAGTCCGATCGGTGGAGGTGCCGGCCGGTGTCGGGCTTCGCCGCCACCGGGCAATCGTGGGTCATCCATGCCCTGGCCCTGCTCGATGCAGGCGACGAGGAGTCCGCGCCATGATGATCGTGCACCAGTTGTGGAGGCAGGCCTCCCGCTTCCCGGGCCTGCTCGCCGCCAGCGCAGGGCTGCTCGTGCTGGTCATGGGCACCTACGTCGGTCAGGCCATTGCGATCGCCTCGGCGATGTCGGCGGTCCTTGGTGGGCAGGCAGGCCACATATGGGTGGCGTTGGGCGCGATCGTGGGCATCGCCCTGGTCCGGCTCGTGCTCTGCCTGGCGCAGACCTCTGCGGCAGCACGCCTCGGCGGGCGGGTCCGCACCGCGATCCGCGATCGGGCCATGACGCTTGCACTCACTTCCGACCGCCTCCATGACACGACCGCACGCGACGGCACTCTGCGGGCAAGCCTGTCAGACGGCATCGACGGCACGCACGCCTATGTCTCGAAGTACATCCCCGTCATCGTGCAGGTCCTCATTGCCTGCCCGGTCCTGGTGGTCGTGCTGTTCATCCTCGACTCGTGGGCGGGCCTGGTCGTCGGCCTCGGCGTGGTCCTGGCACTGGCCGGGCCGATGGTGTGGAAGCGGATGATGTCCCGGAGAGGACTGGACCACTGGGACAGCTACGAGGCCCTCAGCGCCGATCTCCTCGAGTCGCTGCGCGGCATGGGAACTCTGCGGGTCCTCGGCGACGTCCCGGGAACGCGGCGACGCCTGCATGCCCGCTCCGAGAGTCTGCGCCGGGCTACCGAACGGGTGATGCGGGTGTCGCTGGCCGAGACTGGGATCACCGACTTCGCCATCCAGGCCGGCATCGTCGCCGCGGCTGCCATGGCGATCGTGCACGCCGTCACCGGCCACGGCCCCGCGATGGAGGCCTACCTCATCCTCCTGCTCTCCGCAGAGGCGTTCCGACCGATCCGGGAGCTGTCGCGGCACTGGCACGCCGGGTTCCTCGGTCTCACGGCCATCCCCGGCCTCGATCGGATCGGCGCGTTCGACCCGGCAGACGACGGATCCGCGGCCGCCTCGGACGGCCAGGACTGCCCGGACGTGGATTGCGCGGAGGCGCTGGCCATCCGGGATCTGTCCTTCCGGTACCCCGATGCGAAGACGCCGGTCCTAGACGGTGTCGCATTCACCGCCCGGCGGGGTGCGCTCAGCGCCGTGGTCGGGCCGTCCGGGGCCGGGAAGTCGACCCTGTTCGATCTGCTCCTTGGGTTCCTCACCCCCGATGGGGGCAGTCTCGAACTCGATGGCCGCCTCCTGCGCAGCGGCGATGTCGCGGTCGTCTCGCAGCGGCCGGTGCTCTTCGCCGACACGGTTCGGAACAATCTGTGCGTCGGTGCCGCGCGCACCGATGCCGAACTGGAGCAGGCCTGCCAGGCCGCGGGGATCTGGACGGACATCGAGGCCCTGCCTCACGGGCTGGGCACGGAGGTGACGGAGGCCGGCTCCAGTCTCTCCGGCGGTCAGCGGCAACGCCTCGCCCTGGCCCGTGCCCTGCTGGTCAAGCGCCCGGTGCTGCTGGTCGACGAGCCGACCAGTGCCCTGGACTCGAGCAGGGCCCGGGCCGTCGTCGACACGCTGCACCGAGTCGCCGCCGACCGCATCGTCATCATGATCAGCCACCGCCCGGAGACCCTGGAGGGAATCCCGAACGTGCTCAGCCTCGGCCCGGCGCAGGTCACGCAGGAGGCCTCATGAGGGTCCCGGCCTCGTTGAAGGCGTTCGGTTCCCTGGTGCCGGCCCTGCGTCCGGAATGGCCGGGAATGGTGCGCAGCTATGTCATCGGAACGATCAGCGCCATGAGCCTTGTGGCCCTGACGGTGCTCTCGGCCTGGGCCGTGGGCCACGCCGTCGTCGACCGCGTCCTGCCCGGACCCGTCCTGTGGCTGGGCCTCGGCGGCCTGGTCCTCGCCCGTACGGTGCTGACCTGGAGGGAGATGGACGTCTCGCACGCGCTGGCCTATCGGGTGCTGGCCCGGCTGCGGATGGCGCTGTTCGACGCCTACGCGCGCAGCGTGCCTGGAAAGAAGCGCGAGCATTCCGGGCGCGTGGCCAGCGTGGCCATGGACGACATCGAGAAGCTGGAGTTCTTCTACGCCCACACCATCGCCCAGGTCGCCACCTCGATCACTGTCTTCCTCGCCTCGGCGATCACCGCACTGGCGATACTGCCCCCAGCCGGGGGAGTGGTCGTCCTCGGCGGTGCAGTCATCGCCACCAGCGCCTTCTACTGGGCCCACACGGCCCGCCGCCTCGGAGCTGCCGAGCAGCATGAGAGGACCGAGATGTCGGCGGGGATCGTCGACGCACTGGGGGCGCTGCGCGAGGTCCTCGCCTACAACCTGACCTCTCGAGTCGTCCACGACACCCGAGAAGCGACAGCGCGCGCCACGACCATCGCCCGCCGCCGGGAGATGCTCGCCCAGCTGGTGACCTCTGTGCGCGAGCTGACCGTCACGGCCGTGGTCATCGGCGTCATCGCCACCAGCGCGATCTCCGCCGGAGTCCTCGACGGCAGCGGTGGCGAAGCGATGTCGGCGGCGGTCCTCCCGGCCCTGATCGCGCTGTCGATCGCGGGTGTCTCGGCCGTGACTGATGCGACGACGACCGTGACGCAGCTGCACCCGCTCACTGCCAGCGCCGAACGCGTGTCGGCCGGGATCCACCGCGCCCCGGTCGTCCGCACGCCCGAGACGAAACGAGCTCTGCCCGACGGATCCCTGGGCCTGCGCTTCGATCATGTCTCGTTCAGCTACGAGGACAGGAAACCGACGTTGCGCTCGTTCACCGCCGAGATCGAACCGGGCGAGCACGTCGGCCTGTCGGGGGCCTCCGGAGCGGGCAAGAGCACGATCATCGCGCTGGCGTCCCGGCTCTGGGACCCCGACGGCGGAGCGATCGAGTTCCGAGCCGAGGACGGGACCACCGTGCCCGCGACCGAGATCGACGACGACGACCTCAGGCAGGCGGTCGCCGTCGTCGACCAAGAGGCGACGCTCTTCCATGGCAGTGTCCGCGACAACCTCATCAAAGGTACACGGACGCGGCCCGACCACGAACTGGAGAACGTGCTGGCCCAGGTCGGAGCGGCCGAGTGGATCAGCCTGGACGATCAGCTGGGACAGGGCGGTGTCCGCCTGTCCGGAGGGCAGCAGGCGCGCCTGTGCCTGGCCCGGGCACTGGCCCGCAGCCCACGGATCCTCCTGGTCGACGAGGTCACGGCCAGCCTCGATCCGACGACAGAGCACGACATCTCCCAGGTCCTCGCCGACTTCCCCGGGACCGTACTGTTCGCCTCGCACAGACATGAATCGCTGGCTCGCACGGCGCGGGTCATCAGGATTGAGAGCGCCTAGACGAGCCACCGGCGGGATCACCACGCTCGCACTCGGCCGATACCCAATCCTCGTTCGGGCCAGTCTACCGAGAGGTCGGACGAGGACGACCATCGACTTCAGTGCCGCCTACGTGGACCTGAACGTCACTGTCGCCCCGTGACCACCCCCACGGGAGCACGGTGCTGTACGGGCTTTGGCGCGCTGCTGGTCATCGTCGGCAACGCGATCATGGCCACCATCACGGTCTTCATCTTCGTACACCCCTGCCTCAATCACCTGCCTGCGGCGGCGCAGGCAGATGTGCGCGGCTAAAGCAGTGCCGTCCGGTCCACGACGCGCCCCGGCCCGTATGCGGATGCCACCGGCACCCAACCGAATCAGTGCATTGAGGTGAGGCTTACCTTAGTGTACTAAAGTTGTAGCGATTGGGCTCGCCTCTCGGCCGGTCCACGAGCAGGAAGAGAGACATGCTCATGACCAATATCCGTATCGACCACGACGCCTCGGCGCTCTATCAGGCCGAGGTTCTCGGTCGAAGACAGGTCTCGCCGAATATAATGCGGGTGACCCTGGGTGGGGCGGACTTGGCAGGCTTCGAGTTCCTGGGCTTCGACCACTGGTGCCGGCTGGCGCTGCCCGTTCACGGCGGGCAGCAGCTCGGCAGGCTACCGGCCGCGTTCAACCTGACGGGATATCTGAAGTACCTGCGGCTGCCTAAGGGAACCCGCCCGGTGATCCGCAACTACACGTTCCGTCAGTTCCGCGCCGCAGCCCGGGACGGTCCCGAGGTGGACATTGACTTCGTTGTCCACGGCGACGAGGGCGTCGCCGGGCCGTGGGCGCGGACCGTCGAGTCCGGTGCCCCGGTCGCGTTTATCGACCAGGGGCGGGGCTTTGCCCCCGTTCCCGCCGACCGGACGCTGTTGGTGGCCGACGAATCCGCTCTCCCGGCCGTTGCCGGGATCCTGCGTGACCTGCCGCGAGAGACCACTGGGCACGCCCTGATCGAGGTCCTTGATGAGGCCGACATCCAATCCGCTCAGGCCCCTGCGGGCATGGATGTCCGCTGGCTGGTCCGTGGGGCCGGCCAATCCCCTGGGGCCTGGGTCCTGCCGGCCCTGGAAGACCTGGAGTTCCCCGTCGGCCAGCCCTATGTCTTCGCCGCCGGGGAGAGTGCGCTGGTGACGGGGGCCCGCCGACACCTCGTCAAGGCCAGGGCGGTGCCCAAGCGCAACATCACCTTCGTCGGCTATTGGAAGGAGGGACGATCCTCGTGAACCCCAAACGACCACGAGCATGGATGCGACGGCACAAATATCCGTGACGACGGCCCGTGAGTGTGAGCGGCGTCGGACAGTCCAAGATTGCAGACCAAGCAGCAGCGCCTCGCCGCTCTGTGTGAGCAGCGGTGCACTTGGATATTGTTTCATGGTAGTTATAAAACGATTCTCAAGTGCAGTAAAGGAAAGGTGGTGCGCGTGGCGCAGCGACTCGATGACCCCGTCTCCGTGACGCGGGCAGAACCGAAGACGCCAACGGAGGCGTCGGTGGAGCAAGGTTTCTTCGCGCCGGTGCGCGGCAGTCTCGCCGGGATCATCGGGCTGAGCGTGCTTGGCGCGGTCACCGGCGTGGTCCCGTTTATCGCGATCGTCGAGCTGGCCCGCACGCTGCTGCCCGCGGTCTCCGGTGGCTGGATCGACGTCGGCCGGGTGTGGCTGATCGTCGCCGTGGCGGTGGTGGCGTTGTTCGTGAGTTTTGGGGCCGCGTTCGCCTCTGGGTTGGTGAGCCATCTCGCGGATGCGCGGCTGCAGCACTCGCTGCGGGGGCGCATCGTGGGGCATCTGCGACGGTTGCCGTTGGGGTGGTTCGATCGTCGCGCCTCGGGAACGGTGCGCAAGCTGGTGGAAAATGACGTCAACGCGCTGCACCAGCTGGTGGCCCACGCCATCCATGATGTCGTCACCGCGGTTACGGTGCCGGCGGTGAGTCTTGTCTACCTGTTCGTCGTGCAGTGGCAGCTGGCCCTGGCGGCTCTGGTGCCATTGGTGGTCACGGCGATCCTGTACCCGGTGCTGATGCGCGGCGGGGCGGAGAAGTACCGGCAGTACGACGAATCCACCGCAGCTTTGTCCGAGGCGACCGTCGAGTTCGTCCACGGGATCGCGGTGGTCAAGCGCTTCGGCCAGGTCGGCCGCAGCCACCGCCGCTACCGGGACCAGACGAAGCAGTATTCCCGGTTCGTCGCCGAGTGGACCCGCGAGACCGCGACGATGTTCACCGTCATCGAGATCATCACCTCCCCGGTGGTCGTCCTGGTGTGGCTGCTCGCGGCCGGCCTGTGGCTCGTGGGTGCAGGAGTCGCGGCCCCGATCGATGTGCTGCCCGGGCTGCTGATGGGACTCGGGCTGACCGGCCCGCTGTTGAAGCTGGGCTCCTCGGCCCAGTTTCTGCGCGATGCCACCAAGGCGCAGGCCTCGCTGTCCGGGTTCTTTGCCCTGTCTCCCGTGCCGCCGCCGGACGAGCCATCCATCCCGCAGGGCCGCGGCGTCGTCTTCGACAATCTCTCCTTCAGCTATGACGGTGAGCACCGGGTGCTGCACGGGATCACGGCGACCTGCGCGCCGGGCACCGTGACGGCCTTGGTCGGTGCGTCCGGATCGGGGAAGTCAACGCTGGCCAAGCTCGTGCCCCGCTTCTACGACGCTGAGTCCGGCACGGTGGCGATCGGAGGTGCCGACGTCGCCCAGGTCCCGGCAGCCAAGCTGTATCGGTCGGTAGGGTTCGTGTTCCAGGATGTGCAGCTGCTGCGGGCGAGCCTGCGGGAAAACATCCGCCTGACACGGCCCGACGCCGCCGCCGAGGAGGTGGAGGCGGCCGCCCGTGCCGCGCAGATCCACGACCGCATCGAACGGTTCGAGCGCGGCTACGACGCGGTCGTCGGCGAGGACGCCAACCTCTCCGGCGGGGAGGCTCAACGGGTGACGATCGCCCGCGCCCTGCTCGCCGACGCCCCCGTGCTCGTCCTCGACGAAGCGACTGCCTTCGCCGACCCGGATTCGGAGGCTGCGATCCAACGGGCCCTGTCCACACTCGCTGCGGACCGGACGGTGCTGGTGGTCGCCCACCGTCTGCACACCATCACTGGCGCGGACCAGATCCTCGTCCTTGACGACGGGCGGATCGCCGAGTCCGGCACCCACACCCAGCTCGTGGCCGCAGGTGGCCAGTACGCCCGGATGTGGTCCGACTACCAGGACAACCACACCCGCACTTTCCCGGAAGGAGCCCAGGCATGATTGGCCGCCTGCTGCACTACTCGTCCCCGCGAGCCCGCCGCCTGCTGATCACCGAATTGGTGTTCATCGTCGCCACCGCAGTCCTGCAGGGGGCGGCCTTCCTCCTGCTCGTCCCATTGCTGCAGGCGCTGCTGCGCGGTGATACCGATGCCGCATGGTCGTGGCTGACCGTCATGGCAGCCGTGGGTGCCGGATACGTGGTCACCACGTGGTTCGCCAGCCAGATCGGGATGAAGGCTAGCGGCGCGCTGCTGGACTCCCTGCTGACGCGGCTCGGCGACCGGCTGATCGAGCTGCCGGTCGCGTGGTTCGGTCAGGACCGGTCCGGCCTGGCGGCCGGGATCGCGACGCAGGGCGCAATGTTCGTCTCCAATATGCCCTATGCGATCCTGCGCCAGATACTGATCGGGTTCATCACGCCCGGCACGGTGTTGGCGGGCATGTATGTCTTTGACTGGCGGCTCGCTGTGGCGATGACGGTGATGGTGCCGGTGATCCTTTTCGGGTACCGGTGGTTGCAGCGGGCGATCGGCCGCGGTGACGTTGTCCACGCCGAGGCCGTCACCGACGCCTCCAATCGGGTGATCGAATTCGCCCGGGCGCAGCCGGCCCTGCGCACGGCCGGCGAGGGGTCGATCGCCGACCGGCTGGTCGCCGACGCACTACAGAACCAGCATCGCGCCTATCGGGGGTTGCTCGTCACCGGTGGAGCCGGTATCGCGACTTTCGCCGGGCTGGTGCAGCTCTCGCTGACGCTGTTGCTGGTCGTCGGGGCCTATCTGGCCGTCGGCGGCACCGTCGACGTCGCGACGCTCATCGCGTTGCTTGTGCTCGGGGTGCGCTTCAACGAGCCCATCGTCGCCGCCGGCGACCTCGGCGGCGGCGTCGCCGTCGCCCGCACCACCCTGGACCAGCTCGACCGGCTCGCCGCCGTGGCCGCCCTGCCCGAGCCGCAGACGCCCGCGAAACCCGCGGACTGGGGCATCGGGTTCGAGGACGTCACCTTCGGCTATGGCGACGAACCGGTGCTGCAGGACCTGTCGTTCAATGCTCCGGCAGGGGGTATGACGGCTATCGTCGGTCCGTCCGGGGCGGGCAAGACGACGATCACCAAGCTCATTGCCCGCTTCTACGATCCGGAGTCGGGCACCGTGACGATCGGCGGTGTGCCGCTGCCCGAGCTCGGCACTGCCACAGTCGAAGCAGCAGTGGCACCGGTGTCCCAGGACGTCTATCTCTTCGACGACACCATCGTGAACAACGTGTGGCTAGGCAACCCCGACATGACCCGCGAGGAGGTCATCGCCGCGGCCAGCCGGGCACGGGTGGACGAGATCGCCTACCGGCTGCCCGGCGGATGGGACGCCCGGGTCGGCGAGGGCGGGACCAACCTCTCCGGCGGGGAGCGGCAGCGGGTCTCCATCGCCCGAGCCTTGCTCAAGGACGCCCCGATCGTGCTGCTGGATGAGGCCACCTCCGCGCTCGACGTCGGCAACGAGATCGCCATCGGCGAGGCGATCGACAGGATCCGTGCCGACCGCACGCTGATCGTCGTCGCTCACCGGTTGCAGACGATTATGACCGCCGAGAAGATCATCATGCTCGCAGGCGACGGCAGCATCAGCGAGACCGGTACGCACACCGAGCTGCTCGCCGCTCACGGCAGCTACGCCCGTTACTGGACCGAACGCGTTGACGCCACCGGCTGGCAGCTGACCCCCACCGACGCACACACCCATCCCCGACTCTGACGGAAGAAGCCCAACAATGCCTGCTACCACCCCGAAACCGCCCACTTCTATGCCTGCCGGGGGCGCGACGCGCCCGTCGTTGTCGGTGCGCTTCTCCGCCCGCGACCTGGTCAGCGTGGCGATTTTCGCGGTCATCTACTTCGTCATCGTTTTCGCCATCGCGATGCTCGGGATCATCAGCCCGCTGGTGATGCTGCTGACCCTGCCGCTGAGCGCGATCGCCGCCGGCATCCCGTACATGCTCTTCCTCACCAGGGCCCGCCACCCCGGCATGACGACCCTGTTCGGGATCGTCCTCGGCCTACTCGACCTGATGATCGGCCATCCCTGGCAGGGGGTGCTGGTCATGATTGCGGTGTCCGTGCTCGGCGACCTGATCCTGTGGGCCGGCAGATACCGCTCCACGTGGGCGGCGATCTGGACCTACACTGTCTTTTCCTGCTGGTTCATTGGCCCGTGGATCCCCTTCTTCGCCAACCCCGACGAGTACCTCCGATCCGATCACATGTCGGGCATGGGCGATGGCTACCTTGCGGCCTTCGAGCAGATCGTCTCCGCCCCGGCCGTCCTGGCGATGATCGCCGCTACCATCGTGTGCGGCTTCCTCGGTGCGCTGCTGGGAACCAAGCTGTTGCGCAAGCACTTCCGTAGAGCCGGACTGGCATGAGACCTGACAACGTCGAAGTGCGAACGGCCGAGCACACATCCGGGGGCCACGGTGATGCTGCTCTCGCGGTCAGCACCGGTGCCCGGAAACCGGCGCGGGGGAATCTCGAAGAGGGTGGCGTGGCCCCGACGCGCCGGCCGGGTCTGGATCCGCGGACGAAGATCGTCCTGGTGGTTCTCTGCAGCGCGGTGGTGATGGGCTCGGGCGGGTTACGTTTCGTGCCAGCGGTGCTCGTTCTGGGCACCACCCTTGCTGTGTGGGAGCGGTCCTGGGTCAGGGCGGTCGGACTGCCCGCCGTCGCCGTCGCGCTGTGGGTTCTCGGTTGGGTCCTGCCGCTGTGGTGGCCGAACCTGCTGACCGCGACCACCGCCATAGCGTGTGCATACCTGATCCGCTTCGCCGCGGCGATCGGGCTGGGGATGCACTTGATCGCCACGACATCCCCGACCCTGCTCGCCGCAGGGCTGCGGGCGTGGCGGGTGCCGCGTGCGGTGTCGGTGACGCTCGCGGTCATGCTGCGCGTCTTCCCGGTCGTCGCATCCGAGTCCGCCGCGGTGCTGGACGCGATGCGGCTACGAGGCCTGGTTGGTGCCCGCGGCCTGGCACGCCACCCGGTCCTGGGCATCGAACGGTTCACCGTCCCGATGATCGCCGCGAGCCTGCGCGCCACCGAGGACCTCTCCGCTGCTACGATCCTGCGCGGGCTCGGCTCGCACCGCCGGCCCACGGCGATGGTCCCGCCCCGGTTCGGAGTACCCGACCTCATCCTCGCCGTCGCCGTGGCAATCCTCGCGGCCGCCGCGGTTTGGATGCCACAGGTGCTGGCATGATCGGCATTGCGGATGTCAGCTGGACCTACCCGCACGCCGACGTTCCAAGTCTGCAGGGCTTCGACCTGCACGTTAAGACGGGGGAGTGCGTCGTGGTGTGCGGGGCATCCGGCTCGGGCAAGTCGACCGCGCTGCGGCTGATGAACGGCCTGGTCCCACACTTCCACGACGAAGGAGTGCTCACCGGCACCGTCACGGTCGACGGCATCGACACTGCCACCGCGCAGCTCGACGACCTCGGCGCACTCTCGGGCACGGTCCTGCAGCACCCCCGCCGCCAGTTCTTCGCCGACACCGCGGCTGAGGAGATCGCCTTCGCGATGGAGAACCTCGGCTTCCCGCCCGAGACCATCCGCACCCGCGTTGCTGCAGCCCTCGCCGGCCTGGCCGAAGTGGTGCCCCTCGACCAGTCCCTGCAACGCCTGTCCGGCGGGCAGCAGCAGCAGGTCGCGATCGCCGCCGCCACCGCCCACCGGCCGCGGATCCTGCTGCTGGACGAGCCCAGCGCCAACCTCTCCGCCGACGCGGTCGACCGCCTCGCCGCCACGCTGGCCCGGCTCAAGGAGGACGGCGTCACGATCGTCGTCGCCGAGCACCGGCTGCGCTATCTGGAAGACCTCGCCGACCGGATCGTCGTCATGGCCGAGGGCACCATCGACACCGAATGGTCCGCCGCCGACTTCAGGGCCGTCACCGATGCCGACCTCTCCCGCGAGGGGCTGCGCGGCCACGTCAGCGCCGCGGTGCTGCCCCCGCTGCCGGTCGCCGGGGCCAGTGCCGCCGCACCCGTCCCTGCCGGGCGGGTGCGAAGCGGCGGGCTGGAACTGGAGGGCATCCTGTGTCGCCTGGGCGGACGGACTGTGCTCGACCTCGACCGCGTCGCCTTCCCCGCGTCCACTGTGACTGCAGTCCGCGGGGTCAACGGTGCCGGGAAGACCACCCTGGCCCGGATCGTGACCGGACTGCAGCGCAGCACCGGCACCGTGCGGCTAGACGGGAAGCAGCTGAGCCGGCGGGCCCGGCAACGGGCCAGCGCGATCGTCATGCAGGACGTGCAGCGCCAGCTGTTCACCGACACCATCGCCTCCGAGATCGACCTCGCCGGCACCGACACAACAGAGGCCATCGACACGGCTGCGGTCCTCGACGCACTCGACCTCGCCCACCTGACCGAACGTCACCCGCTTTCGCTGTCCGGCGGTCAGCAGCAGCGCCTCGTCATCGCGGCCGTGCGCGTCGCCGGCCGACGCATCGTCGTTTTCGACGAGCCCAGCTCCGGCGTCGATCGCCGCCACCTGCAATCGATCTCCGACCAGATCCGCCAGGTCGCCGCGACCGGCGCGGTCGTGCTGCTGATCAGCCACGACGAGGATCTGCTCTCGTTGGCCGCCGACCAGCAGCTGACTCTCACCCCGCCCGAGGCCCGGAAGAATGCTGCCGGCCTCGGACCCACACGGCAGGAGGCCGCCCGATGACCACCGATCCCACGACCTCGCACTTTCAACCGCCCGCACCGCAGATCCGGCTGGTGCTCTCAGCCGTGTTCCTGGTCTACCTGGCGCAGATGACGCTCAACCCGATCATCGCCCCGCTCTCTCGGGAGGTGGGTCTGGCCGAGTGGCAGGTCGGGGTGACTATTAGCTCCGCGGCGCTGATGCTGGTGACCACCAGTCAACTGTGGGGCCGCCGCTCCCAGTCCTGGGGCCGCAAGCCGGTCCTGGTCGCTGCCCTCGGACTCGGTGTGGCCATGACGGCAGCGTTCGCTCTGGTTTCCTGGTTGGGCATGACCGGCGTGGTCACCGGGGTCGTGCTATTCGCCCTGTTCGTGATCCTGCGTGGCATCGGATTCGGAGTCGCCATTGCCGCGATCCCGCCCACTGCGCAGGCCTACATCGCCGACGTCACCACCGATGAGACCAGCCGGGTCAAGGGCATGGCCGGCGTCGGGGCGGTCCAAGGCGTGGCCATGATCGGCGGCTCCATCGTCGGTGGCCTACTGGCCGCCTTCGGGCTGCTCACACCACTGGTCGTGGTCCCGGCGATGCTCGCCGCAGGTCTCGTCCTCGTCGCGGCACGGCTGCGCCCAGAACCGCGGACCACGCTCATCGAGCGCCCGCGCAGCGTGCGGCCCACGGACTCGCGGGTGTGGCCCTTCCTACTGGCCGGTTTCGGCGTCTTCACCGCCCTCGGTTTCATCCAGGTCATTACCGGGTTCATCATCCAGGACCGACTCGGCCTCGACGCCAGCACGGCCGGCGTCCTCACCGGTGCCGCGATGCTGGCCGCGGGAGCCGGCACAGTTCTGGCACAGGCGGTGATCGTCCCGCGCAGCGGCTGGAGCCCGGCAACCCTGCTGCGCGCAGGAGGCGGCGTCGCCGTAGCCGGATTCCTGCTCCTCATCCCGGACATCGGACCCGTCGCGCTGTTCGCCTCGCTCGGGATCATCGGGCTCGGCATCGGCCTGGCGATGCCCGGCTACACCGCCGGACCGAGCCTGCTGGTCGACCGCGACGAGCAGGGCGGACTCGCCGGGCTCAGCGCGGCGAACATGGGCCTGACCTTCATCATCGCCCCCACCGCGAGCACAGCATTGTACGGGATCTGGCCGCCGCTGCCGGTCATCGTCGGCACCGCGATCATGGCCGCCGTGACCGTCTTCGTCCTCACCCACTCTCGCTTCCGGCACCTGCCCGCGGCACCCGTCGAGGCCCCGCCAGCTACACCGACGGAGCATCAGCACGAACCAGAGCCGAACGACGACCACGGAGGACGCATGAACAGCACCGATCCCACGACCGACCACGGTGATCGGGCCGATGCCAGCAGATGGGTGGGCGACGAAGTACAGCAGCTCGCTGAGGACAATTCGCGAGGTAGCCTCCGCGATTGATTTCTTCGGCTGTGACTTCAGCGGACGGAAATAACCTAGCTGCGAACGTATCATTGGCGAAGTAGCGATGACTCTCGATATCGCCATAGCGATGATATATCGAATGTGATCGAAGCAAGTATGTCGATTCGCCGACCGGAAGACTGAATGGCCCATTCTCACCCGCCCCGACCTGCCCGCAATGTCCCGACTGCCCTGGCCCCGCGACGCATCGTCCTGGCCGTGCTCGCCCTAGTGATCCTCTCAACGGGCGTCGGCCTGGTGCTCCTATGGCCGAGCCGCGACGCGGTCGACGACGCCTCGTTGGCGGACCAGTTCGCTGTCGAGGGAATGACCTACCCAACGGCGAGGATCGATGCGATCAACGAGGGTGAATGCGAGGACCAAAGCGCCGTCAGCGACGATCCCGCCTTCTCGGGCCAATCAGTGGTCCAGCACTGTGACATAGCCGAGGTCACCATTCTCGACGGGGCCCGGGCGGGGGAGAGGACCACGGTTCAATTGGGAGGTTCGCTCACGGCTTCGGGACTTCGGCCCGACGATACGCTCCGGCTCATGAGCCTGTCCGACTCAGCTGCTGATGACCAAGAGGGAGGCCTCGGTTCGGCTGTCACCGAGAACGAGCGCAGCAGCGATGGCGTTCTCGGTGTGGTCCGCAATGTTCCTTTGGCCATCCTGGCGATCGTCTTCATCGGCGTCGTCATAGCCGTCGGCATGCTCCGCGGGTTCCTCGCGCTCATCGCACTGGGCTTCAGCGCGATGATGGTGATCTACTTCGTCCTTCCCGCCTTGATCGCCGGAGGCTCGGGCACTGCGATCGCCCTGGTCGGGGCCAGCGCCATCATGGTCGTTGTCCTGTACCTCGCTCATGGGGTGTCCATGCGCACTAGTGCTGCCCTGCTGGGCACTCTCATTGGCATCGGTCTCATGGCCGGCATCGCCCAAGTCGCAGTGAGCACCACCCGCCTCAGCGGCCTCGGCGACGAGACCTCGAACGTGCTCGCCTCGATGACATCGGAGATCGACTTCAGGGGCCTGCTGACCTGTGGCATCATCATCGCCGGATTGGGCGTCCTCAACGATGTCACGATCACGCAAGCCTCATCGGTGTGGGAGCTGCGCGCTGCGGCTCCCGGTCTGACACGGCGGGAGATCTCCGTTCGGGCAATGCGGATCGGCCGGGACCACATCGCCTCGGCGATCTACACGATCGTGTTCGCCTACGCCGGTGCGGCCATGAGCGTGTTGATCCTGCTCTACCTCTACGACCAGCCGATGCTGAACGTCCTCACACAGGAGGACCTGAGCATCGAGGCGGTCCGGACCATCACCAGCGGGATCGGCCTCGTCCTGGCTGTGCCTGTGACGACGTGGATCGCCGCCTGGCTCCTTCCCCCGGCCGTGTCGCCCACTAACGAGGCGAGCGGAGCCAGACCGCGGCTCCGCTGACACGGGCAGGCACCTGAAGATAGGGGACGCCACTTGTTCGGTATGGATCCCCGGCCGAATGCGCCCCACCGCGGGGGTGCCTCTGGCCGTCATGATGACCGGGCGCTGAGGTGTCGAGAACCCGCGCCGTTCAACGCCAACACGGGACTTCGACGCGCGTCGGCGACGCCCCTCGAGCGAGGGCTCAGTGCTCGTCGTAGTGATCGCCGTGCACTGCGTGGTGGTGACCGTCGTGGACGTAGTCGACGTGGTCGCCGTGGGCCACGGTCTCGTGCCCGCAGGCCAGACCGTGCTCGTGTTCGGCCACACTGTGCTCAGCCGGAGCGTCGTGCTCGTCGTAGTGGTCGTCGTGGACTGCGTGGCGGTGGCCGTCGTGGAGGTAGTCGACGTGGTCGCCGTGGGCCACGGACTGGTGCCCGCAGCCCTCGCCATGGGCGTGCTCGGCTGCTGTGTGCTCGGCCAGGGTGTGTGCGTCGGTCATGATCATTCCTTCTCTGTAAGGGACCCGGAGCCTGGGCCCGGTTCTTGAACATGCACGAGGGCATCGGCGACGACGTGGGCGACGTGCTCGTCGGCAAGGCCGTAGGTCACGGCCTTGCCCCGTCGGTTGGCCGTGACCAAGCCGGTCTGGCGCAGCGTCTTGAGGTGCTGGGACACCAATGGCTGCGACATGCCCGTCAGGTCGGTGAGCGCGCCGACAGTCATCGGCTCGTTGCCGAGCGCGCGGACCAGCCACAGGCGCGACTCGTTGCCGAGTACCTTGAACAGCTGGGCCGCACGATCGAGGCCGTTTTCCTTGTGCATGCCCCCATCACACCATTCATATCAACGAATTGCAATATGATAATGTATATGAGAACAGATCTCACGAGGAGTCCAGGAGTTCCGACATGACGCAGGCGGGCAAGACAAGGCGCAACACGGCGCAGAAGGACGCCGTCCGACGGGCACTCGCCTCCGCCGAAGGGTTCGTCTCGGCCCAGGACCTGCACCGTCGCCTCGATGGCGAGGGGAGCCGGGTCGCGCTGGCGACGGTCTATCGGCAGCTCAATGCCCTCGCAGACGAGGGGGAGGCCGACATCGTCTCAACCGGAGACGAACAGCTGTTCCGTACTTGTCGGCAACCCGACCGGCATCATCACCACCTGATATGCGAAAACTGCGGCAATGCCGTCGAAGTCACCCCCGACGACGAGGGCTGGTTCGCCCGCATCGCAGCCGACCACGGCTACACCGTCACCCGGCACAGCATCGAGATCTACGGCCGCTGCCCACGATGCCAAAATGGTTGACCAGCGCGGGCGGTAGTCATGGCGATTCGTCTCGTCGGGCGGACACAGTTGAACACTTGTCGCATCCCAATGAGGCAGACCCGGCTCAAGGCGGCTTCTCCATCGCCGTGGAACGCAGGACTTGGAGACTGACCACAGTGGCGAGTACCGGCTGCGGGCGTCGTTCGGCCGCAGCCCCGGGGACCGAGCTCGACCGCGCTGCCTCGCATCGTGGGGGGGGGCTGCCGCACGTTTAGGTGACAGTTGGGGTGTCAGGCCGCGAGGCTCACGGCCGGGTTCATGATGGTCTCGTATTCGATGGGGGTCAATCGGCCCAGGCGAGCCTGCCGGCGACGGCGGTGGTAGGTCCTCTCTATCCAGGTGATGATCGCGATCCGCAGCTCCTCCCGGGTCCTCCAGCGCTTGCGGTCCAGGACGTTCTTCTGCAGTAGCGAGAAGAACGATTCCATCGCGGC
>JAKDUN010000184.1 GCA_030457675.1 Brachybacterium sp.
GCCGGCCTGGGGACCGATGGAGGGCGCACACTACGGCCACCGCAGCTCCCCGGAGGAGATCGACGCCGCCCTGGAGCTGCTGCGGGGGCGCCCGGTCGCGGTGCTCACCGGCGCCGGGATGTCCACCGGCTCTGGACTGCCGGACTATCGCGGCCGCGATGCGGTGCCCCGCTCCCCCATGACCTACCAGGAGTTCATGGGCCACGACCTCGCCCGTCGGCGCTACTGGGCACGCTCGACCGTGGGCTGGGAGCAGTTCCGCAGCGCCCGGCCCGGGCCCGCGCACCGCCTGCTCGCGGCCCTCTCCCCGGAGCCCTTCCCGGTCACGGCGGTGATCACGCAGAATGTGGACGGGCTGCATGCCGCCGCGGGCTCGGACCCGGTGATCGACCTGCACGGCCGACTGGATCGGGTGCGCTGCCAGCAGTGCGATTCGCTGTCCTCCCGCAGCGCCCTGCACCAGCGGATGCTGATGATGAACCCCGAGCTCGCCGCGCGCCTTCCCCAGCTCGCCGCCGACGCCGCTCGGGCGCCGGACGGGGATGCCGAGGTGGATCGCACCAGCTCGTTCCGCTATCCGCCGTGCGCGCTGTGCGGTGGGATCCTCAAGCCCGATGTGGTGTTCTTCGGGGAGTCCGCGCGACGGGAGGTCGTGGCCGAGGCCTTCGGGGCGCTCGAGGTCGCCGCAGCGCTGCTGGTGCTCGGCTCGAGCCTCACCGTGCAGTCCGGGCTGCGGTTCGTGCGTGCGGCCGGGCGGCAGGGCAAGCCCGTGGTGATCCTCAACGACGGTCCCACCCGCGCCGATCCGGACGCCACCGTGCGTCTGCACGGCCGGCTCGAGGAGGTGCTGGAGGACTGGGTCCGCTGAGCGGGGCCGCCTCTCTCAGCCGGTCCGACTCACCAGCACGCTCGCCAGGGCGTCCAGCCCGGCGGCATCGACGCCGCGGAACTCGAGCTGCGGGTCCGCCGCACCGGGATCGAGCGCCGCCATGGTGAGCACACTGAGGACTCGGGTGTCGGCGAGCCGCATCGCGAGCGGGTGCGCGGGCAGCCCCGAGGCGGGCAGCCGCACCACCTCGCCCACGGCCTCGTCACTGACCAGCGGTTTCGCGAACGCCGCCAGCCGTGTGGCGGCCTGCGCCGGGGCGAGGGTGGTGAAGCGGTCGACGCCTCGCGCGGTGGCCTCCTCCTCGAGCACCCCGGCATCATGCACGTAGTCGTTTAGGCGATGGACCTGCGGGCCGAGGTCGGTCTGCACGGTGCGCTCAGCGGTGGTGAACAGCGCGGCGGTGCGGCGCAGCACCAGGCAGCCGGCGATCTCGGGAACGGCTCGCCACTGGGTGGCGCCCTCGTCATCGTGCAGACGGATCTGCTCGGCGGCGATCAGGGTGCGCAACGCGACACCGGCCGCGAAGCGGCGCTGCTCGGGGTGCTCGTCGAGCCAGGGGCTGGCGGTGAACTGCCGGCGCGCGTAGCCGTCCGCCGCCGCGATCTGCTCTTCGGTCAGCGCCACCATCAGCTCCGGCTCGCCCTCCCCGGTCCTCTCGAGCAGCGTCGTCGCGGCGGGCTGGTCGACCGAGCGGGAACTCACCGCTCGACGCGAACGGGCCGCGTCGCCCCTCCCCGTCTCGGCGCCGGTCGGCCCCCTCACAAGCGTCATGATGCCACCGCTATCGTGGCCGCATGCGAATTGTCATCATCTCCGACCCGCTCGAATCTGGGCGTCAGATCCATTCCGACGGCGGGTCCTTCCTGCAGGAGGTGATCACCGGACATTCCGATCTGGGCCGTGTCACGCTGGTGACACCGTCCGAGGACGAGGTGGCGGATGAGCTCAGCCACCTCCGGGCGTCGGAGACTGCAGCGGTCATCTTCGAGACCAACTCGTTGCGCCACCCCGACAGCATCGTGGCCCGGGCCGCCCGAGGCCGTGCCCGGGAGCTGTCGGAGTATCTGCAGGACGGCGGCGGAATCCTCGTGCTGCACCAGTTCGTGCCTGACCGACCGGTGCTCGAACTGTCCACCGATACTGTGACCTTCACCCCGCATCACGGGCAGGTGCTGCCGCTCACCCTGGACGCTCCGCGCAGCGTGCTGGAGGTACCGCATCGGGTGGATGAGCGCTCGCGCCCCCCTTCCGGGAGTAGCTCGCAGCTCGGCGAGCTGGTCTCGTGGCTCGCCATCGAGGCTGAGCAGCTCGCCGGCAGCGAGATCGTGCTCCGGTCCGCGCAAGGCTCACCGCTGCTCAGCGTCTCCTCCACCGAGGTTGCCGGACGGCTCGCGGTCTCGGCGCTGCCGCTGGACTGGCATCGTTGGCGTGATCTGCTGGCCAATGCCGTGCGCTATGTCTCCGTAGGGGACCCGCAGGTCATCGTTTGGGGCGGAGACGATCGCTACGAGCCGACAGCTGAGCGGGCGCTCGCCTCCGGTACCGCAGTGCGTGCCCGTCAGGACCCTCCCACACAGCTCGAGCGGCTGGTGCCCGCCCCATTGCTCCACATCGACGGCGACGACGACCGGCAGATGCCGCACCATATGCGAAGCACGGCCCTGCGCCGTGGCGCGACCGTGCTCCGTCCCACCCAGCGCGCACAGCAAGCCGCCGACGGCACGGTCGGATATGCCGTGACCGTCGGCTCAGCGAGCTATCGGTATGCCCAGGCCGCCCTGGCCACCCTCGCTACCTCGGAGGCTGAGCTCACCGCGGCGCATGACCCGTACCTGCTCCGCAACGTCACCGTCGCTGCCGAGTATTTCGCACGGCACCACTGGTCCCCGCAGGTGCGGCGCCGACCCAGCCAGGACCCGAAGGTCATCGCCGCGACGGTCCGGACAGTCCAGTTCCAGAACATGACGGCCACCTCCGCCCTGGTCTCCCTGCAGACCCACTACCTGCTACGCCCTGAGGACCCCGCGATCGGCAATCTGGTGCGGATGATCCAGCGCTCTGAAGCCGGGCCCAACGGAGACCTGTATGCCGGTGCGGCCCAGGTCTTGAGCGGTGATCTGAACGCGAGCACATGGCTGCAGCGGATGGGTCGGCAGCAGATCTCCTCGATGTCGACGCTGTCCCGAGTCGCCGACTGGATCGCCTATCTCGACGCACAGGATCGACTGCCCCAGGCCGCAGACGCCGAGGACGGCTCCGAGATCATGGCCCAGATCCTCACGCATTTCACCAGGCTGTTCGGGGAGGGAGCTTCGCTCGAGCACCTCTCCCACGAGGCCCGGGCCAATCTGGTCCTGGGGCTGTGCTCGTTGCACGAACTGGGATGTCTGCAGGCCGACGACCTCATCCATCAGCTGGTGCCCGAGCTCGAGCTATGGCTCGGCGAGCACCGCGAGACACTGCACGTCAGCGCTCGCATACGTGTGCTGCATGCGCTTGCCCGCACTGAGGAGGTGAGCCCGTCCGGAGCCCACGGAATCCAGGCATTGGAGCTGGTCAGCTCTCCCATCGAGCGCGAGATCGCCGCCGAGAGCGGGGTAGGGGAGTCCCTTGCCGCCCGGAACAAGCGTCTGCTCGAAAAGATCGATCTCCTCGAGGAGTCTGGCCGGAGCCGGCAGGCGCCCTACCGGCTCGGAGTATCTTGTGCGGTCCTCCTCGCCGTCGCAATTCCCGCAATGCTGGCCTTCTTCGCGGTGAGAGAGCTCGGTGGCAGCGACTATTCCGACCTGCTCATCCCCGCGCTGGTCGGCTGTGTACTCTTACTACTGGGCCTGCTGACGGTATTCCAGCGGCGCGGCCTGATCCCGTGGACGAGCGACAGCGCGATCGGTCGTACGATCAACGACCTCCGGCAGCGGTTCTGGCCGACGACGTGATCCGAGCGCAGGACCAGTTCTCGGGGCAGGCCCGATGGGCCGTGTGACCGATCCGCAAACGGAGCGCGGGGGCCTGCGTGGGCTAGTGACCGAACGTGCTGGTGGCGGGGTGGACAATGGTGACACGATGGCGCCATGCCACGCCTGCTGCCCGAGCCCGCCTACTTCGCGACCCTGCCCAAGGTGATCTCCTCCGGGGCGGTGATCCTGCGCGACGAGCACGACCACCTGGTGATCGAGAAGCCGAACTACCGCGACCACTGGCTGCTGCCCGGCGGCGGCGTCGACGCGGGAGAGGATGCGCGCCAGTGCGCCCAGCGGGAGGTGCTCGAGGAGCTCGGTCTCGATGTCGAGGTGGGACGACTGCTGAGCGTGGACTGGCTGCCCTCGAGCGCGGTGCGCAGCGCCCCGATGGGGGTCCACTTCCTCTTCGACGCCGGCGTCATCCCGCGGGCCGAGCTCGAGGCGACCGTGGTGCCGCAGGCCTCCGAGCTCGACGACTGGGCGCTGATCCCCGACTCCGAGGCGCATCTGCTCTCCCCGTGGGGCGCCGAGAGGACCCTGCGCGCCCTCGCGGTGCTGCGCGGCGAGGTCGAGGTGGATCTGGTCTCGTACCCACGGCTCTGAACGCGTCGCCGGCCGCTGCGGCGCGAACCGAGACACATCTGAGACCTCCGACTTTTTCTCACACTGACCAGGAGTGGAGCGGCGCGCGTCGCTCCGCGTGACCAACCGGTGTGATCCAGGCCTCAGGGCGCGAGCGGGGAATGGGCCATGATGTGCCCCACCCCGATCCCCGTCGACGGAGATGAGAATGAGCTCTTCGACCACCTCCCCCCAGGCCGGAACCTCGGTCCGCGGCCCGCTGACCAGGTCACAGCGCCTGGACCGCCTGCCCTTCACCCGCAAGCACGGCAAACTGCTGGGCGCCTCCGGCATCGGCTGGGCGCTCGACGCGATGGACGTCGGCCTGATCTCCTTCGTGATCGCCGCGCTCAGCGTCCACTGGGAGCTGAGCAAGTCCGACGGCTCCCTGATCGCCTCGGCCGGATTCGCGGGCATGGCGATCGGTGCCAGCGTGGGCGGCCTGCTCGCCGACCGCATCGGGCGCCGCTCCGTCTTCGCGCTGACGCTGCTGATCTACGGCCTGGCCACCGGCGCCTCCGCGCTCGCGATGGGCGTGGGCGCCCTGATCGTGCTGCGCTTCATCGTGGGTCTGGGCCTCGGCGCCGAGCTGCCGGTCGCCTCGACGCTGATGAGCGAGTTCGCCCCGGCCCGGATCCGCGGCAGAGTGGTCGTCATGCTCGAGGCCTTCTGGGCGCTGGGCTGGATCCTCGCCGCCGTGATCGGCACCTTCGTCGCCGCCTCCGGGCCGACAGGATGGCGCTGGGCGCTCGCCGTCGGGCTCGTGCCGGCCGTGTATTCGCTGGTGATCCGGCTGGGGATGCCCGAGTCGGTGCGCTTCCTGGAGAAGCAGGGACGCACCGAGGAGGCCGAACGAGTGGTGCGCAGCTTCGAGGCCTCCGCCGGGATCGACACCCCGGAGGGCGCGCCCACCACGTCCGAGCTCGCCACCGATGCGGACGCGGCCGTGGGTGCCGGTGCCGACGGAACCCGGGTCGATGCCGACGAGGTCGGAGCGATCCCCGCCGCGGACCGGATCGAGACCACCGGCGGTATCTGGTCCAAGCCCCTGCGCGCCCGCACCGCCGGGCTGTGGGCGGTGTGGTTCTGCATCAACCTGTCCTACTACGGCGCCTTCATCTGGATCCCGACGCTGCTGGTGGATCGCGGCTTCGACCTCACCCGCTCCTTCACCTTCACCCTCATCATCACCCTCGCCCAGATCCCCGGATACGCCGTCGCGGCCTGGCTGATCGAGGTGTTCGGACGTCGCTGGACCCTGACCGTCTTCCTCACGGGGTCGGCCGTGGCGGCCTCCTTCTACGGGCTCGCCGATGCGGAGTGGACGATCCTGGCCGCCGGCTGCGCACTGAGCTTCTTCAACCTCGGCGCCTGGGGTGCGCTGTACGCGATCGGGCCGGAGCTCTACCCCACCCGGGTGCGGGGCACCGGCACCGGTGCGGCCGCCGCCTTCGGCCGCATCGCCTCCATGGCGGCACCGTTCCTGGTGCCCGTGTTCCTGGTCGCCGGCGGGCAGGTGTTCGTCTTCGCCGCCTTCTCTGTCTTCTTCATCCTGGCCGCGGCCGCCGCCTTCACCCTGCCCGAGCAGCGCGGCAAGGCCCTCGCGGAGTAGGCGGGCGCGGGGCGGCACGGCCCTCGACAGACTTTTGCGCCGTAGAAGACCGATCTGATGCCAC
>JAKDUN010000185.1 GCA_030457675.1 Brachybacterium sp.
CCACCCGCGGCCGGGACCTGTCCCTGGTGGTCTGGTCCACCACGATCGGCGCCGTCATCGGCCCGAACCTCGCCGAGCCCAGCGACGCCCTCGGCCGCGCTGTCGGCCTGCCCGAGCTCACCGGTGGCTTCGTGATCGCCGCGGCCGCTCAGCTGCTGGGCGCCCTGCTCTACGCGACCGCGCTGCGCCCGGACCCGCTGCTGCTGGCGCTGGGCCCGCACCGTGCGCTGCCCGCCGGGACGGGACGTCGGGGGGTGCGAGGCTTCGCGATCCTGCGCGGCAACCTCGCCGCCCGCCGCGCCGTGCTTGCCACCAGCCTCAGCCACGCCGTGATGGTGGCGCTGATGGGGATGACACCCATCCACCTGATGGGCCACGGCGGGGACCTGACGATCGTCGGGATCACGATCAGCCTCCACGTGGCGGGGATGTTCGGGCTCTCGCCGGTGTTCGGCATCCTCACCGACCGGATCGGGGGCAGGGCAGTGATCCTGACCGGCCAGGTGATGCTCGCCGCGGCGATGCTGGTCGCCGCGCTGGGCTCCCAGAGCACTCAGCTGGTCGCCGTAGCGCTGGTGCTGCTGGGGCTGGGCTGGTCCGCCTCGAACGTCGCCGGGTCCACCATGCTCAGCGGCGCGGTCCCCCTCGAGCAGCGGCCCGCCACCCAGGGCACCTCGGACCTGCTGATGAACCTCGCCGGCGCCGGCGGCGGCGCGCTCGCCGGGCTGGTCCTCGCCGGGATCGGCTTCTCCGGCCTCGCCCTCTGCCTGCTGGTGCCGGTGGCCGTGGTGACCGTTGACCAGCTGGCGCGGCGCCGCTGAGCCGGGCGAGAGCTGACGAATACCCCACATCATTACTATCGACCATAGTAACGATGTGGGAGGGTGGCGCCGGACACCGCACCCGACCCGACCGGAGGACCCATGTCTCGCGCCCATCGACCCGAGAGCACGCGTGCGTCGCGGGATGGCGTCCTGCGTCGCTGGGGGATCCCGGTGGGGATCGGGGTCGCCACCGCCGCGCTGATCGCCGGGGTGTTCTGGGTCCAGCAGGAGCCGGCGACCACGCCCGTGCAGGGCAGTGGCGGGAGCTCGACGAGCTCCGAGCAGCCGGCGGCGATCGAGCATCCTCAGTCGGTGGCCGCCCCCGACCTCAGCTCCCAGGAGGGACGGGATCCCGACGACCTGCTCGCCGAGGGGCCCGTCGACGCCCCGGTCGTGCTGGTCGTGTTCTCGGACTACCAGTGCCCCTTCTGTGCGAAGTGGTCCGACGAGACCCTGCCTCAGATGCGCGACTACGTCGAGCGCGGTGAGCTGCGCATCGAGTACCGCGACGTGAACATCTACGGCGAGGATTCCGAGCGCGCGGCCCGGGCGAGCCTCGCCGCGGCGATGCAGGGCGAGCATGCGCAGTACCACGCACTGCTGTTCGAGGACGGCGAGATCCGCTCCGGCCAGGGGCTCAGCGAGGAGTCGCTGGTCGAGCTGGCCGGGCAGATCGGCCTGGACACGGAGCAGTTCGCGGCCGATATGAACTCGGAGCAGGTCGCCGAGACGATCGCGGAGAATGCGCAGCAGGGCATCGACCTCGGGGCGATGTCGACCCCGGCGTTCATCATCGGCGGCACGCCGACCGCCGGCGCACAGCCCACCGAGGTGTTCACCGAGCTGGTGGACCAGGCGCTGGCCGAGAGCGAGGGCTGAGATGGAGGTCGGACTCCTCACCGCCTTCTTCGGCGGAGCCCTCGCACTGCTCAGCCCCTGCGGGGCCCTCCTGCTGCCGGGCTTCTTCGCCTCCACCGTGACCTCCCGCGCCGCCCTGCTCCCGCACGCCGTGGTGTTCTATCTCGGTCTGGTGGTGACCCTGGTCCCGCTCGGCGTCGGCGCCGGGGCGCTCGGGGCCCTGGTGATCGGTCACCGCACCCTGCTGATCGGTCTCGCCTCGCTGGTGCTGGTGCTGCTCGGCGCCCTGCACGCCCTCGGCCTCGGCTTCGATCTCAGCAGAGCCCTCCCGGGCTTCGACCGCCTCCAGCAGCGCTCGACCCGGGGGTCCGGGCTCGCCCGCAGCTTCGTGCTCGGCGCCGTCGGCGGGATCGCCGGATTCTGCGCGGGGCCGATCCTCGGTGCCGTGCTCACCCTGGCCATGGGCCAGGGGAACATGCTCCTGGCCGGGATCCTGCTCGCCGTCTACGGCGCCGGGATGGTACTGCCGCTGACCATCCTGGCGGCGGTCTGGAATCGCCTGGGCAGCCGGGGCAGGAACCTGCTGCGCGGCCGCGAGTTCACGCTGCTGGGGCGACGCCTGCACACCACCTCCTTCATCACCGGACTGGTGATCATCGCCCTCGGCATCGTGTTCTGGGTGACCAACGGCCTGGTCACCATGCCCTCCCTCGTCCCCACCAGCACCCTCGCCCGCTGGCAGGCGGGCAGCGCGGGGCTGAACGACCCCGTCGTGCAGATCGCCGTGATCCTCGCGCTCGGGGCCCTGGCCCTGCTGCTGTGGTGGCGGTGGGACCGGCGGCGGCGCCGGGAGCAGAACGCCCCGACCACCATCACCCTGACCCCGAGGAGGCGGCCATGAGGCGCCGCAGCGTCCTGGCCGCCCTGCCGCTGGGTCTGCTCGGCCTCAGCGCCTGCGGTCCGGACGGCGGCGGCGAGCCTGCCGGCCCGGCGCCGGCGGCCCCGGTCGAGCACCCCGAGCCCGTGCAGGTCGGCGAGCTCGCCGAGGTGGTGGAGTACACCGAGGTGCGGGTGCCGCTGGAGATGACCCCGATGGTCGTCGTCGATCCCGGCTGGACCGCCGCCCCCGTCCAGCTGGACGGCATCTTCCTCGGCTATCGCGAGGAGGAGACCCATCTGCGGTTCCTCGCCGTCGACCAGGACGGCACCGTGCTGTGGAGGGCGGACCGCCCCCTGAGCTGCACCGGGTACGTGCTGACCCGCGGGGCGGAGCAGGCACCGATCGC
Organism: Brachybacterium sp.; assembly: GCA_030457675.1. Taxonomy (GTDB): domain Bacteria; phylum Actinomycetota; class Actinomycetes; order Actinomycetales; family Dermabacteraceae; genus Brachybacterium. Next base: position 2,969 of record JAKDUN010000185.1, read on the forward strand.
GGTGCTCGCCGATCTGGCCGCCGCCGAGCAGGAGGGGGCCTGGGCGATGACCCTGACGGCCTATGACCTGCGCACCGCCGAGCTCCTCTGGGGCCCGGTCGGAGCACCCGGCCCCCAGGCCGCCGGCGGCCGGGGCTCTGCGCCACCCACCGAGGAGGCGATGGGGGAGAGGGGGGCGCGCACGGCGCTGTCCGGCGTCACCGGGGAGGTGCTCCTGGATGAGGCGGACCTCGCCGACGGCCGCATCCTCGGCGAGCATCTGGGCGCGCTGGTGCGCACCGAGGGCTCCGAGCTGCTGGCCAGCGGCGCCGACGGCGAAGAGCTCTGGCGCAGCCCGCTGCCCGCCGGGGTGGAACCGGACCGGGCACGGGTGCGCGGCACCGTCGATCCGACCACCTCCTTCGCCGTGATCGGCGACCAGGACTCGCCCGGCACGGTGATCGACCTCGCCGACGGCCGGGTGATCGCCCAGGACGCGGACGCCGTCGCCCGGGATCATGTCCTCGAGATCACCGTGGTCGTCTCGGGCACGACCGTGCGCGGGCTGGAGGACGACGGCACCGAGAAGTGGACGCATGAGGACCCCGAGCCGCTCCAGCTGCTCTGCGCCGGGGAGCGTCTGGCCTATGCCGTCCGCCCCGAGGAGGGCACGCTGGTGGTGCTGGATACCAACCATGGACTGATGGTCCAGCCCTACGACGTCGACCGGACCGGGCCGCTCGCCGTCCCCCAGGTGTTCTCCGCGGACACCGCTGCCGCCGTGCGCCGCGAGGAGCAGTACTTCCTGGTCACCACCGAGTTCGACGAGAACTTCGGCCTGCGGGAGTGAGCGCTCGCGGGCCGCGGCCCCACGGTGCTCACAGCGGCAGCGGGCAGCCGTTCCACAGCAACACCGCATAGGGGGCGATGACGGCCGCCGCGACGCCGAGGAGCGCCGCCAGCAGGGCGGACAGCGTCATGACCGGCACCAGCGCGGAGCGCGCGGCGGCGGGGGAGACCAGGTGCCCGATCCGGTCGGTCCCCAGGCCTGCTGAGCCCGTCATGTGCAGCAGGGCACCGGGCGCGGCCGCCGGAGCGGTCGAGGCGCCGGGCGCCCCGGACCCGCCGAGGATGAGCAGGGCGCTGGCCAGGGCCGGCGTGCCGCTGCGGTGCCGGGAGGCGTCGTCCGCGGCGATCTCCAGCAGATGCGGGACAGTGGTGGCGACCGCATCGAACAGCGGGATCACGCGCAGCGGGCCGACCATCGCCTCCAGCACCGCGAGCAGCGCGTGATGGTGCTGGGAGAGATGAGCCGCCTCATGCTCGAGGACGGCGGAGAGCTCGTCCGCGCCCAGGGAGTCCAGCAGGCCGTGGGAGACGACGATGCCTCCGCGCCGACGCGGCAGCGCGAACGCCAACGGTGTCGGATCCGGGACCAGCAGCACCCGATGCCCGGCGAGGACCGTGCGCACCGCCGATGTCCGCACCTCGGCGAGGACGGCCCGGATCGAACGGGCCCGACGGAGCAGCCCCCGGACGGCGGCCGCCCCCATCAGCACGGTCCCCACCAGTGGCAGCAGGAGCAGCGCGGCCATCGGCACCGGCAGCTCGACCGGGGCGGCGGAGAAGGGGCTGGCCGCGGCGAGACAGCGCTGGCAGACGTCCGCAGCGGAGCCCGCGAGCAGCCGGGGACCGCTGGGCAGCCCGGCCAGCGCCACGCTGAGCACCACTGCGGCCGTCGACCACACGGCCAGGGCCCCGAGCAGCAGCCCGGAGGCGAGGCGCGGGGCGCGCATCAGCAGCGGGGAGCTCCAGCGCACCAGGCGGGGACCGGCCAGCGCGAGCAGGCCGAGCGCGAGGCTGAGCAGCGCGAACAGGGTCAGCGTCACGCCGGCGCTGATCCGGTCTCCGGGGCGCCGGTGGCATCCCGGCCGTCGAGGAACTCGCGCAGCAGCGTCGCCTCCCGCTCATCCATGCCCTCCACGAAACGCAGGATCGAGGCGCTGCGGTCATTGCTGCTCGACAGCGCCTGCTCCATCAGCCGGGCCGCATGCTCCGAGCGCGGATGGCGCGGCCGATATCTCACCGAGCGCCCCGCCCGGCGACCGGTGACCAGGTCCTTGCGCCCGAGGTTCGTGAGCACCGTGGCGATCGTGGTGTAGGCGTGATGGTCGCCCAGGCCGGAGATCATCTCGCGGATCGTCAGCTCGTCCTGCTCCCACAGCAGCTCCATCACCTGCTGCTCCAAGGTCCCCAGGTGCACGTGCTGGAAGGGACGAGAGGCACCCTGCCTGCTCATCGGGTCGCCGCCGCTCGGGCCGGTTCCGTGGTGGGCAGCGGGCAGGCGACCTGGCCCCGCAGCCGCGAGAGGACCGCGATCACCGACAGCACCAGGGCCAGGGCGGCCAGGAAGGGCTGGGCGGGAGCGAACCAGGTCAGCGCGCCGCTGTACCCGAGCGCGAGCAGCGCGAGATTGTTGCACACGGGGCAGCCCACGGCGAACCAGGCCAGCATGCCGGCGACGGTCCCGGTGCGGGCATCGCGACGCTCGCCGGTGTCGCCGGTGCCCGATGTGTGCGCCTCGCGGTCTCCCGGCGGAGCCACGTAGGTCGCGATCAGCAGGCCCATCAGGGCGGAGGTGAGGAGCCAGACCGGGTAGTTCCACGGCACGGTGGGGATCTCGCGGGAGAAGAACGAGTTGGGGATCAGCACGGTCGCGAGCCCCATGACGACCGCGATCCCGGTCGCGGCGACGGACGCGGTGAGCACCTGCCGGGCCCGCCATCCCCGCAGCGCGGAGGCGGACAGGCGGAGGGTCTCCCCGAGGAGGCGGGGCCAGCGCGAGATCTGTGGCATGGCCTCCACTATGCCCCATTCATTACTATCGCGGATAGTCGTGGCGCGGAGTGCGTCGGCAGCGACCGTTCGACCGCTCAGAGCCGGGACTCGAGCCGCCCTGCGACGACAGTCGCCAGCACCACGGTCTCCCGCAGGCGCACCGCCGCCTCCCGGGCGGAGGCGTCGACCTGCATCCCGTCAGCCCCCAGCGGCACGTCGGCGAAGGGGGACTCCTCCAGCAGCACCACATCGCCGGGGCC